>CAZGYL010000274.1:0-6848 GCA_964529985.1 uncultured Planctomycetia bacterium
GCCCGATCTACCGGCCTTTGCAGCGGCGTTTCTCAAGCTCCTTGGGTCTTAGAGAGGGCGGAAAGAGCAAGTGAGACGGCCTCCTGAGCGCTGTGGGCCTCGATAAACGGGGCTCCCTGCGCCCTTTCAGGATCCAAGCGCCAGGTCGAAAGCCCCACAACCGTTTTTCCCAAGCGCAGAGCGACTGCGATTTCGCTTAACGTTCCGAGTCCGCCTCCCACAGCAACGGCCGCGCGTCCGGTGCGCGCGATAATGACATTACGGGCCTCCCCCATGCCGGTGGGGATAGCTATATCCACGAACGGATTGGCCTCGTCAGGATCGCGTCCCGGAAGGATACCCACGGTCGTCCCACCCAAGCTCTTAGCGCCCCTGCATACCGCTTCCATAACCCCGCCCAGCCCGCCGCAAACTACCACAAGCCCTTCGGCGGCAAGCCGCTTGCCCACCTCAAACGCCAGTCCGCGTTCTTCCTCAGAAGGAACCGAAGCACCGAAAACTGATATCGCTCTCTTCATAGCCTC
The DNA here is from genome assembly GCA_964529985.1 of uncultured Planctomycetia bacterium. Classification (GTDB taxonomy): domain Bacteria; phylum Planctomycetota; class UBA8108; order UBA8890; family UBA8898; genus CAZGYL01. Next base: position 525 of record CAZGYL010000274.1, read on the forward strand.
TCCCAAAGCAGCGCTGCCTCTTCAGCATGCCGTGCGGCCTGCTTGATTTTATCCAACAACACGGCCCCGAGCCCAGCCGTCAAACCGGAGAGGGCATAGGCCAAGATCAGATTCCTCTTTTGCCGGGCGCCTGGGGGGCATGCGGGCTCGGGCCTCCAGCGGGACAATGGCACAGGGCCGGAAACAACCGCAAGAAGCGGTCCTTGAGGGGCTCTTGCGAACTTTACCTATAGGTCATATGATCAAATAGCAGACTTTGGCCGGAGCCCTTTTGTTGCGGGGACCGGCGGGAGGGAGCCTTGGGCCGCTTGACCCTGACTAATGAACCCACCGAAGGGATCCGACACTCTTCGGGGCAGGCTGTTACGGCCCGAAGGGCGCCTGGCCGGGGTGCGCTCGCTGCCGGCGGAAGGGAAACACTCACCCGGAGTCTGATTCCGCATGCAGGCGCTTTCGTAATTACAGCCGCGCTTCTTTCTGTAATTCAAAGTTTAAGCGTGCCCAAGCCTTTCCTTCTCGCTGAGCGATTTCTGCCCGGTGCGGGCTGGATAGAAGTACTGCTTGTAGCTTCGTATGCAGCCTGGGCCGTGGGAAAACTTCTTGACCCCCGGGCCGCTCCCGTTTGGCGCCGCCGCCTGTGGACTTTGTTTTCACTTGTCTTTTTCACGCAGCTTGCTTTGGGGCTTGCAGGATTTGATATTTTTCTTATGACAGGCAAACTTCACTTGCCCGTTCCCGCCCTTATCCTTGCCGGTCCCCTTTACAGAGCCGAACGTTTCTTCATGCCCCTCCTTTTCTTGAGCACCGTTCTTATTGTGGGGCCTGCTTGGTGCAGTTACCTTTGTTACATAGGAGCGTGGGACAGCGCGGCGGCCTCGCGCAAGCGTTCCGCAACTCCGCTGCCGCGGTGGCGTAATTTATTCCGAGGTACTGTTGCGGCGCTGGTCATCGCATGCGCACTTCTGCTTCGAGCGATCGGAGCCCCTCCGGCCGCAGCTGCAGCCGTAGGGGCTGCGTTCGGGCTTATCGGAATGGCCGTTATGTTGGTTTGGTCCCGCCGCACGGGCACCATGGTTCATTGCGTCATGTGGTGCCCGATCGGTCTTGCGGCCACTGTAGCAGGGAAGCTTAATCCCTTCAGACTCCGCATCGACCCAAGCTGCACGAACTGCGGGCGTTGCACGCTGATATGCCGTTACGACGCCATGAGGCCCTCTGACCTTGCGCGCGGGCGTCCCGGCGGTTCGTGCACGCTTTGCGGAGACTGCATAGGCTGCTGTCCCCGATCTTCCATAAGTTACCGTTTCGCCGGTCTGAGCCGAGAGACCGCGCGGCGTCTTTTCCTGGTTCTTGTGGTTTCGCTTCATGCTGTATTTCTCGCGGTAGCACGCATATGAAGGCGCACAAAACGCTCTCTGACAATCAGAGCCGAGCCGGCGAAAAAGCCGCGAGACTTTTCCGAGTCAGACTGCGCAAGGAAGATAAGGAAGTCGAATTATTTACAGCCCCGGAAACCCGCGATATGCACGAAGAGGAACCTGGTGAGAGGTTCGTTGTCGTAAAAGAATTCGTTCAGGCGCTCTTCGCCGGTGAAACCTATAATCCGCGCCGCAATCCATACGTGATCTTCGGCCTCCTTTGGGGGCTTCCCGTGCCCGTCCTGGGGTTGTTGATCGAGTGGCACGTCTCCAGGCTTTTGGGACACCCCGTCTCGCTTTTCCGGCTGCTGGGCGAGCCGTTTTTGCTCTTCCTTTTTCTTCACCCGCCGATTTTCGCAATGGTTTTCGGAGCGATGGGAACCGTGCGTCTCCGAAAAATCGAGCATATCAAGCAGCTTCTTGCAAAAAACATAGAGGAAAAAGAAGCGCTTCAAAAAGCCCATACCGAGCTGAAAAACCTCTCCCGCATTAGGGACGAATTCCTGAGTAATGTAACCCACGAGCTCAAAACGCCGCTTGTTACCGTAAGCGGATACACCAATATGCTTCTTGCCGGGAAGTTAGGCGAGCTATCGGATCGCCAAAAACGTGCTCTGAGCGTTGTGCAGAAAAACTGCGTGCGGCTTGCCAAACAAATCGACATGCTCCTTGCCGCAAGCCGCAATCTTATTCAAATCCCCAAACTCAAGCGTACGAAAATCGACTTGGCCGGCCTTCTTGCAGAGGTCAAGGAGCAACACAAGATCACCGCGCAGCAAAAAGGCGTGACGCTGAGGTGTGAGTTCCCTCCTGAGCCTGTTACTCTGTGGGGCGATCGGGAGAGATTGCGCGAAGTGTTGGACAACCTGCTCTCCAACGCCATCAAGTTCACTGATCCCGGAGGGTCTGTGGTTTTGAGTTTCGGCCGTCCGCAGGGAGACAGGCTTTCGGCTGAAATCGTTGATACGGGCTGCGGGATACCGCCCGAGGCGCTCCCTTACATATTTGAGAGGTTCAGGCAGGCGGACGGATCGATTCGCAGGCGCTACGGGGGATCGGGCCTCGGACTTGCTATTGTGAAAACCAACCTTGAAGCTCACGATTGCTCCATTTCCGTGGAAAGCGAAGTGGGCCGCGGTACGCGCTTTACTTTTGAGCTTCCTGTCTACACGGAAAACTGCACAGAGTCCGAGCCGGGGAGGTGAATATGCCAGGAGAAGGACCTATGATTCTCATAGTCGACGACGAGCGGGATATCGTGGAGATGCTTTCACTTCTCCTTGAAGGCGAAGGCTTCCGGGTGGCTGCGGCTTTGGGCGGGCAGGAGGCGATCGACTACTTCGCTGAGAACAAGCCCGACTTCGTGCTGCTTGACATCATGATGCCGGTTGTGGACGGGCATCAGGTCTGCAGATACATCCGCTCCCGCCGAGAGCTTTCCGGCCTGCCGGTTTACATGCTCACGGCCCGCAACGACATCGACAATATCGCCATGGCGGTCGATGAGGGAGCCGATGGCTTCATCACAAAACCTTTCGACACCGAGCGGCTCGTTGAGACGATACGCCTGAGACTCGAAGGTAAATCAAGCCCGTTTTACCGTTCGGAGAGTGCTCTGATACCTCTTGGACATGAAAGCAAGGAACTCCTCGAGCACAATGCAAGGCTTTGTTTCCTGTGCCTCGTTGAGCCTGTCGGAGAATTTTCTTCCGTCGTTCAAGCCTGCGAATCGGAGCCTCATAGACTACTTTCGCTTTGGCAGCGCGAGACCGGCGAAGAAGCCGAAACGACCGTACTTGTAAGCGTGGAATCGCCGGAGGCCCTCGGGAACTTTCTCAACTACATACTCAAGGATCCGAGGGTTCAAATAGCAGCATGCACGGTCTATCGCAGTTTCGAGGAGATACCTTTCGACATCATGGATGCAGAGAAACATCGCAAGAAAAACCGGGGGGACTAAGTGAACTCACTGCAGCCGCTTCAAGAGATTCGAGGAAAAACCCGTGAAGTCCACCAAGAGACCCTGCCGCTGAGGGAGACGGCGCCGCCCGCGCGCGCGCTTTTCATTCTGGGAAGCGGAGGGGACGGAGTGATTACAGCGGGAAACCTACTTGCGCGCTCGGCCTGCCATGACGGAGTTTACTGCCAGCTTACCAAACTGTTCGGCCCTCAAATAAGAGGCGGTGAGAGCGGGGTTTGGGTTCAATTCGGCTGCGATCAGGTGGGATCTTTCACCAACCGAGCCGACATAGTGGTCGTTCTCTCCTGGCGGTGCTATCCGTTTTTCGCGCACCAGCTTAAGTTCGGCTCGTCGTGCACGATCTTTTACGACAGTTCCGAAGAGGATCAGGTTCCCGAGGCTCTGAAGAAGCCCACAAGCGGGCTGACATTAGTGCCGGTTCCCTTCCGCAGAGAGGCCGAGAAGCACTTCGGCGGCCCGAGAATGCGCAACATTGTGCTTGTGGGCTTCCTGGAGCAGCTTCTGGGGCTCCCCGGTTCGGTTATTCCGGACGTTCTGGAAAGAAAGTTTGCAAAGCGCGGCCCTGAGGTCGTAAGAACCACCATTGAGGCCTACAGCCTTGGAAGGAAGCTTGCAAGCAGCGACCCCTTCCGGCCCTACATAAGACCGCTCCCTGCTCATAAGCGCAAGCCGCAGTTGTTTCTCACCGGAAACGACGCTGTGGTTTTGGGAGCACTTTACTCGCGCTGCCGCTTTTTCGCAGGCTATCCCATTACGCCCGCGTCGGAGATCCTGGCGGGCATGGAAGCATTTCTGCCTGCAGCAGGAGGCACTGTTATTCAAGCAGAGGATGAGATCGCTGCTATATGCATGATAATCGGGGCGTCCTTCGCCGGAATGAAGGCAATGACGGCTACCTCAGGGCCGGGCCTGAGCCTTATGGTGGAGGGAATAGGTCTTGCGGTTCAAATGGAACTTCCCTGCGTGATTGTGAATGTGCAGCGGGGAGGCCCTTCCACGGGAATGCCTACAAAAACCGAACAGTCCGATCTTCAGCTTGCGGTTTACGGAGCTCACGGCGACGCGCCCCGGGTGGTTCTCGCTGCAGAAGATGTCAAGACATGTTTCGACACCACGGTCAAGGCGTTTTATATAGCCGAGAAATATCAAACCCCGGTTATCCTCCTCAGCGATCAGTTCATCGCTCACCGCGAAGAGTCGATTCCTGGCGACGCGCTCAACGAGGGCAACGCGTTCCGTAAAGTTGCGGAACGCATTACCCCACCCTCCAGCCCAACCACACCCTATAAGCGTTTTGCTCTGGATTCCCGGGGACCGGTGACCCCAATGGCCATACCCGGAAGCCCGGGGGTGTGCTATCGGACTTCGGGATTGATCCATAATGAAGACGGAAGCCCCACCGGGGATACCATTACGCATAATAAGATGGCCGACAAAATACGGGCTAAGCTTGCGGAGATTTTGAAAGAGTTCCCCGGCTTTCGGATTCAAGGCCCGAGCCAGGCTGATTTCGGCGTGCTCACGTGGGGATCGTCAGCGGGTCCTGTCTGCGAGATAGCAAGCCGGCTCACCCAGGCCGGCATACCCACCGCGGTTCTTGTTGTCGAACTTCTCAGCCCCCTTCCTGCTGAGGGCATACAGCGGTTTGTATCCGGACGGCGGAAGCTCGCTGTGGTTGAGCTTTCCCACTCCGGTCAGTTCGCCCGGTTGCTGAGAGCGAACGATATCAGGCTCCAGAACGCCGAACAGATTTGCAGGGGCGGAGGCGATCCTTTTTCCGTTGAAGAGCTCTACGAGCGGCTTCGGGAGACGGCGGAATGAGCGAGTCAAAGACGTACACCAAGGCCGATTACCGGAGCGATTTGAAACCTGTCTGGTGCCCCGGGTGCGGCGACTACGCTGTTCTTACGGCTTTACACGCAGCGTTTTCAGCTTTACAGATTCCCCCGCACAAACTTGTTCTGATTTCGGGTATCGGCTGCTCGGGCCGCCTGCCGGGTTATTGTGCAACCTACGGAATAAACGCCATTCACGGCCGAGCGCTTCCGATAGCAACAGGAGTTAAGGCCGCCCGCCCCGACCTGACCGTGCTTGCCATGGGAGGGGACGGAGATATTTTCAGTATCGGCGGTGGACATCTCGTGCACGCAGCGCGGCGGAATATCGATATAGCGCTGATCGTTATGGATAACAATATTTACGGCCTTACCAAAGGGCAAAGCTCACCCACGACACCTGCGGGAGAAAAGACCGCAACCGCGATTTACGGTTGGCCCGAAGAACCTATGCGGCCGGTGAACCTCGCGCTTGCTTACGGCGTTTCGTTCGTTGCGCAGACGCATTCCGGAGACGTGCGTGGTATGGCTAACCTTATGGCCGAGGCCATAAAATGGCCGGGTTTCGCATTCGTTGAGATCCTCAGTCCATGCGTCACCTGGCGGGGGCGTCTCCAGTACGACGTTATTCGAAAGCGCGCGCGGCCGATACCTCCCGAACATGATGTGACGGACCGCGCCGCGGCTTTCGCTCTTGCGGACGATCCCGACCACTATTACATGGGCATTTACTTCAAGGTCAGACGGCCTACCTTTGAGGAGCGCTTTTCACAAGTGCGGCGCACAGCACGTGAAAATACCGACGGAAGCTCCGAAACACTGCTGAACCGGTTCCGCACATAACCTGTACCGGATACTCGAGATACCGGGGGAGTGCTTCGGTAACTTGCCCGCCCGCTCTGATCGGGTCAATATATGTAAGCGTACACGTTTCGTAGAATCGTGTTCTCGTTACTCGGCCAAGACTCCAAAAGACCTGTGTTGGACAGAAGCTTCTCCAGTAGCACCTCTCAGACAAGAGTCGTTAGGGTTCACGTGAACTCGGACCGCTCGGCTTCCGGCTGTCTCTTGATAACCCCCCCTCCCGTCC
>CAZGYL010000275.1:0-6834 GCA_964529985.1 uncultured Planctomycetia bacterium
CAAGATCCGGATTGTGCGAAAGCAGGATCACAGGATCACCGGGACCTGCCGGGCCGACCGCTCGATCCACGTCCTGCTTGTCCGTCCACAGATCTCCCACCCCGCCCAACCTGAGCCGCGCGCCTTTTCGCTCAAGCCACACCCCTCTGTTTGTCAAATCCGTTATGCCGAATCGAGAGAAAGCAAGGTGCGTCCCGGCCGGATTCCTCCAGCCGTCGTGGTTCCCGAGAACCCCGAAGCTGCCCAGCGGCGGGCGCAGTTCAGAGAGCGCCTCAATGCACGGATCGGTATAGCGGCCGCTTCCTGTAATGTAATCGCCGCCGAAAAGCACCAGATCAGGTTGAGCTCGCCGCGCGAGTGCGACTGCGCGGCGGATAAACGAAAGCGGAACCAGTTTTCCGTGGTGGCAGTCTGAGAGAAACGCCGCTCTCAGGCCGTCGAAAGGCTCGGGAAGGTTGGGAAGCCTGACCGTAACCTCGGTGAGCCTCAGCCAGCGGGCCTCCCAGAAAGGATATCCCGCCACCGGCACGGCGCCTGCTGCGGCAAAAAGAAGCCTGCGCCGTGAAAAGGGTTTCTTCATCGCTTTTATGTCCAAGTTGCCTCCCGGTGCAGGTTCTTAAAAGGGGAAGGCCAGACCCAACGAGAAAAGCGCCCGGACCTCACAACGTTTACCCCAAATATTATACCACAGTGTGAGAGATGCTCTGTGCGAAAAAGGCCGGGCCGGCCTGCCGGAAAACGCTGAAACTCGAGCCTACTTTGCGATTCCCTTGGGTCTTTTCCCGTTTATTTCAGGAAGCTGGATCGTTTCCCCCACCGGAAGCGCGTCAGGGTCGAGACCCGGGTTTGCAGCAAGGATCTCAAGCCATACCGCTTCCGTTCCGTAGAACCGCTTGGCAATGGCCGCCAAGCTGTCCCCGGCCTTAACAGTGTAAGGCCAGGTGGGCTTCGGGGCCTCCTCCTGAGGTTCTTCCTCCTGCGGCTGGCTTGTAGGAATCTTGATGACCTGACCCGGTTTAAGGCCGCCGCCGTCAGCAGGAAGCCCCGGGTTAAGGGCAAGCAGTTCTTTCCACCGTCTGCCGTCGCCCAGAACCTCAACAGCGATGGACCACAGCGTATCGTCTTTCTTAACCACGTAAGTGGAAAAGGTCGGCTTGCTCCCTTCAGTCGGGCCGCCTACAGCTGGCACTATATCTGCGGGAGTTTCGCTTTCTGAAACTGCGATTTTCGCTTCGGCGGGCGTTTTCTCCGGCGGCTCCTCTGAAGGAGAGGGTTGTTCTGCTGCCGAAACCGCGCCCTGTTTTCCGCCTGGTGTGGTTTCAGCCCCTGGCTCGGCTCTGGAAACGGCGGAAGGCTGCGCCTTTTCCGTTTGAGGTTCGCCCTTGATCTCTTCTTCGATCGGCTTTGGAGCTTCGGGGAGCACCTCAGCTGCGGTTTCAGCTCGGGCCTCCTCAGTCTCTGTTGTTGCCGCAACATGGGGCTTAGGTTCGCGGGTCTCTGGAACCTCAGACACGGTGGGCGGGAGAGGAGGTGGTTCCTGGGGCTTCTCAGCGGTTGCAGGCTCTTTTTCAGCTCCCGGTGCCGAAGTTTTCGGGCTTAGGCCCGGGATCTCAGCAGGTGCGGTCTCCCGCGCGGTCGTTGCGGGACTTTTCTCGGGAGCTTCCTTTGTACCGGGAGCTTGGCTCGCAGCAAGCTTCGTGCCCGGCTGCCGGGCTTCCTGGGGTTGCCCCGCATGGCGGGTCATAACGTAAATGACAACGCCGAGGGCCACGATAACAACGAGCGTTCCGAGTGCAGTAAGTACCTTGCCCATTGGGCTTCTCCTCCTTGCCTGCAGAGTGACGCTGCAGCGCCGGCCGAAAAACTACTCCGTTTAAGACTCACGTGTCTTGGAACGCACGTATGGTAGTTTTCTTTTCCCGCGGAGGCAACCGTTTTTCCACTGGTTTTGCTCTTCTGAGGGGAGGTTTCGGCTGGCAAGGCTGCAGGCTCAGAACGTGCATGCGTGAGGGCAGCCTTCAATCGGAACGCATTGAACCCCCAAGACCGGCGGCGGTCCTGCTGCAAACAAGAAGCTCAGGCCGTACACGGGATCAGCCAAATTCACGCGGCCGTCGCCGTTCAAGTCCAGGAGCTGGAGATTCGCTCCCTCTCCGATGTCCGATCCCTCGCACGGCAAGGGAGAGGTCACGCTGCCCAGGAGAAAACGCAGGTAACCGACGCAATCGGAGATATCGAACCTGCCGTCCTGGTTGATGTCTCCCGGCCTCTGCCAGCCGGCACCCGTTTGGTCGTTCGGTGCACCCGGCGTTCCATAGAGTACAACGCTCGGCTGCCAGCTTGACCGTTCGCTCCAAGGATCGGTGGGATCAAAAGGATTGACGAGACATAGAGACCAGCCGCCTCCGTCGGTCTGCAGATACCATGCATCGCGGTACGTAAGCTCGATCAGTATTTCACCCATGGGACCTTCGACCACGATATCTTCACCGCGGTTCTGCAGGCTTCCGGTGTATTGGCCCAGAATGTTTATGTTTCTCCAATTCGGATACCTGGACCTGAAAGCTTCCAGGTTGCGGACCAAGACCCCGTAGCCGTGAGGTTGGAGAACAGTGCCTTCTGCAAAAGCAAACTGCACTCCTTCGGTTACCCGAACCCCTGTCAAGTCGACAATGCGATCCGAGCGGTTGAAAAACTCTATAAACTCGTAGTCGTTGTCCTCGTAAGGGCTTCCCGGAGGGCCGTCTGCAGGGTGATACATGATTTCGGTTATTACAAGCGGGCTCGGTGCAATGACGTATGTTTCGACCGCCGGTGCACTCCAGCGGCTCTGCGAGGTCATGGCCCGGGCGACGACACGCACGTTCTGCTCGATGACAATGGGGCCTGTGTACCTGCGGGCTTGAGGCGCCACCGAGCCACCGGAAGCTCGCGGGTCAGAGCCGTCAAGCGTGTAATATACAGTGCCTGACGATGCAGTGATTGCAACTTCAAAACCCGGATCTACCTTTCCGCCCGGCGCGCTGAATCGGGGTGGAGCGAGGAACTGCGAATCGATCCAAGAAGCTCGTACTGCAAGCCAATTCTTCAGGTTCCTTACCTCACCTGGCCAGCGGCTCGGGGACATGAGGTTTGACCAGCGCTGGAAGTTCCGCACGTACGCTTCGCTCAACTCCTCTGCGAAGCCGTCGATCAACTGGTGCATATGCGTTGTGGAAAGCTGATCCTTGCGGAACATGAACCAGCGATCTATCCAGCGCTGGTAGAAATCAGGATCCTGGAAAAGCCTGTTCCACCACGGGAATCGACTGTCGTAATCAAAGAACTTGCTGGAATCACCGGTACCGTTCCACTGCCGCGGATTGTCATCCCGGCCGTCGGTCGATCCCATGGACCGATCGAAGTCCCAAATGGGGCCGTATTCGATCTTCCCGCCTCTGTCCTTGTAGAAGAAAGTGCTCAGGCGGAGCGCATCGACGTTCATTGCAAGTACGTTCAAGATATGGTGATCGATCCATGAATCGACGTCGACGTAAGCCCTGTAGCCGTTTACGGGGTCGCGGAAATTGGGCCCGAAAAGGACGTTCTCAAACTCCTGGAGGTAACCACGGATCCAATTCTTTTGAACGGTCGTAAGCGCCCTTTCCTTCGGATAGACGTAGCGAATGCTGCCTTGGCGCTGCGTGCTGAAACCGGGCTCGCCCGGATCGGCCCTGTCGATTTTAAGCATGTAGCCGCCGGTTATTTCAGGCTCCTGATCCGCGTCTCCGGGCAGCGGGCTTATATCAACGCGGCGGTCACCGCGTTTTATCTTCTCCATGAAGCAATATACGCCCAGGTAGTCGCTGTAAGAAAGCGACCCACCGTCCATATTGAAGAAGACTTCGCAGAATTTCGACCTTACCGCGTACCTGCCCACCTCGTTGCTCAGGTGGTAAATGAAATGGTTCCGCATCAGCGCCAGGTCGAAGTTGTAGGGTCCGTAGAGGATCCAATCCGATTCTTCGGGCATACCCAGGGGGCGGATGTTAAAATCCTCATTATCCTCATCCCAGGCCTCAAGAGTGAAGCTGGGTTTCGGTCTGCCTGCAGTCGAAGAACCGCGGACCTCGATTCCGATTCGATTCTGCAGATCAGGCGCTACTGAAAGCAAGGCCCTGCCCGTTTGCCCGTGCGGCTCGAATATCGCCATGAAGGCGGGCTGCTTCGGATCCTTCGGCGGCCGGCCTCTGCCGAAGTTCTCGATCACGATCACAGGGAGATCCGAAGAGAAGTTGCGAACGTCTGAAGCCAGAGCGACGTAGCCTGCACTGACCGTTGGGCTTGCAACCTTGTTTTCCGCAAACCCCCTTGCCCTGACCAGCGTGCTTGTGCTCACGGTGAACGGCCCTGTGTAAAGCGGCGAAGAAGCGCTGGGTACGGATCCGTCGGTCGTGTAACGAATCTCGGTTCCGGGATCGCTTACCGTGATCCGCACTGTGATCGATCCGATGAAAACCCCGGGCTCAGGTTCGATACTGGGCCTTTCAGCTATGGAGACATACCCGCCTACATTACTGAAGCCGGGGGTCGGCTGGTCGAAGAAAACCCGCTTGGTTCTGTCAAGCTCGCCGGTGCCTCCATAGCCTTCAAGTTCAGGCAGAATAAGAAAATCCGAACTGCTTGTGCTTCGATTGAGTCCGTGGATGGCAAGCACGTTTTTTCCGGGACGCAGCAGGCTGCGCACATTTGTAAGATCGTAGCTCTGGGGTGACAGAGCTTCGGAGTCGGGATGATCGTCTGTAGCAGCCGAGTTCCAAGAGAGGTTCTGGGGGGCGCGGTCAGCGGCTATCCGCACGCCGTTCAAGTAGGCTACGAACCCATCGTCATAGCGTATTTTCAGTGTGAGGCCTTCAAAGTCGTCGGGATCCTCGACATTAAAAGCTATGCGCACGTAGACCGAAGTCTGCTCCCCGTACATGTCCGATTCGACATTCGTGCCTATAAGCGGCCGGTAGTCCGGGTTGCGGTCGTAGCCTACCGCAGTTGTTCCTGAGCGCCAGGAGCTGTCGTTGAAGTCAGGATCGGTCCAGGAAGTGCCGAGGCTTCCGTCTTGCGGAACGAGCACGCGCACCGAGGCGCCCGGCTGTACGAACCGCTGGTAGGTTCCACCCATCGGCAGGCCGTAGGAGAAATCGGCGGGCTGCGGGGGGTACTGAGGGCCGTAATCCCACACAACGGTTTTGCCGTCGGGTGCGACAAGCCCCAGATATTCGCCCCGGCTGGACAGCCTGAAGTTCGTATGAAGCTCCCCTGCAGGATCGCGCAGGTCTTTGTTTGATGCGAACACGAGAAGGAATGCACCGGGTGGGAGGGTTACAGCCGGAAACCGCCATTTTGTCAGATCACCGGGGTCGTCGGTTGCAAACCACCCGCTGAGGTCCGCCGGTGCGTCTCCTGCGTTGTAAAGCTCGAACCAATCAGGGTACTGGCCGTCTTTGTCGGTAACCGTGTGATTGTTAAGCGCTTGAAATTCAGTTATGAGGACGTCAGGGCCGGCGGCGATCCAGACGCTGCTCAGCAACAGGGACAGAATCGCTCCGTTTCGCATAATCTTTCTATATTGCAGTGTGTAATTGATAGACAGCCCTCCGGTGCGCGGTGCCCGCATTAGCGGGCGCATCCCCCCCTTCTCCCCAAATCTTGAGGTGCGGAATGCTTGCTCGAAGGAAAGACGCGAGAAGACGGACTCCTCGGGATGCAGCGCCAGATTTGAGGCACTTGGTCGCCGCAGGATTCCTCAACGGAATAGCTCTTCTCGCGTCTTCCCTCCTCGCGCATTCCTTAAGAAAGGGGGGGACGGGAGGGGGGGATTTCAAGAGACAGCCGCAAGCCGAGCGGTCCGAGTTCACCTGAACCCTTACGACTCTTGTCTGAGAGGCGCAGGCCCGAAACTTTACGTACCACATAAGTCTTCCGCAGTCTTGACCACGAACCAAAACAAGATTCTACGAATCATGCACACCTGTATAGAAGGCTTATTTGTCAGTGCGGGTCGCTTCGAGGCATCGTCAGCTTCAAGATCCTCGCTCGAAGTACTTTCAATGTTAGCGGTTGAGTGCTTTTCGGGCAAGATTCGGGCACAGAGGCCTTTCAGTCGGTCCCGCAACCTGAAGGAGGTGCGTCTTGAGGGTTGGAGCCCCACGAAACGTTCGGCTCAGGGCCCATTTCCAGAACGAGCTCTCCGCCCGGTTTTATTTCCGAATGATAAAACCACGGCCGGTCGAGCGGTTTGCCGTTCAGGAAAGCACGCTGAATGTAAATATTCTTCTTGGAATTGCCCCGTGCCGTTATCGTAAAGACTCCTCCGCCGTAGTACTTCGGGTGTAAGTGAATGACCGCGCGCCTGAAAAGCGGACTTCCGATTACATAGAACGGCTTTACCGAACAGCCTCCGTCCATTTGAAAAAGGCCCAGCGCGCTCATGACGAACCACGCGCCCATTTGGCCTTGATCCTCGTCTCCGGGATATCCGTCGTAAGGCCCCGTGCCGTAATAACGTTCCATTATTTCACGCGCCCATTTCTGCGTCAGGTAAGGCGCTCCTGCGTAGTCGAACAAGTAGGCGGCCTGCATGTTGGGCTGGTTGCCGTGGTTAACCGTAGGGCCGTTGAACGCAGTCGGCCGCGCTCTCTCGAAGCCTTCGTTCAGCCTGCGAATGAATCTTTCCCTGCCCAGTAGATCGACAAGCCCGCGCACGTTGTGGGGAACGAACCAAGTGTACTGCCACGCGTTGCCTTCCACGTAGCTGTGGCCCATAAACGGCGAAAACTTTTCGTACCACCTGCCGTCCTC
>CAZGYL010000276.1:0-6826 GCA_964529985.1 uncultured Planctomycetia bacterium
TAATGCGGGCACCCAGCGTCCAAGGGGTGTCTACGAATTACGCACGGTCATATAACCCCGAAAGAAAAAGGAAACTTGAAGAAAAGTTGAAGGAAACTTAGAGAAAACAACGCTCCCGAAGGTGCGCAGGAGTTGCGCCTTGTGCGCAAATTATGCGCAGTAAAACCTCCCTGAGGCTGAGAGAGGAAAATCCGCAGCCGTCACGCCGCCGGCCGCCCTTAAACCAGGTAGGTGCAGTTACGGCCGGGCTGCTTCAAGGACCCGCGGGATCCAGACCGTCATCTGCGCCCGACCTCGGTGGGCCCAAGCGTAATACGGAATGGCTGTGATTTTCTTACTGCCGACTACGACTTTCCGGCCGTCGGCCCCCACCTTCCACTTTTTCCCCTCTCCCGTAATGGTAACGATTCCTCCCAAAAGATCGGGCCTCGGGCGCACTTTGAGATCGGCATCATCCGGCAGGATCACATCGAACACTTCGCCGCCGTTGTCAGGGCCTTCGAGACAGAAAACTATCGGGCCGCGCTGCAATGCGACACGTCCTTTATCCGCTGCCACTTTGGGGTGCGCGACAACACGCCTCACAGGCAACGGGAAATTCACCGTCAAGGTGTCTCCTGCTTTCCAGGTCCTTTGCACGGCCGCATAGCCCTTCTCAAGCTGAAGCGGCACAGGCGCGCCGTTTACGCAAATCTCCGGCTGCTGTTGGTTCTCTCGCAGGAAGCGGTACAGATCCGTCGGAACGGGTCGATTCCTGGCCCAAAGAGGTATGCGCACGAAAACAGTGAAGCTCTCCTCTTTGCGCGGCTGAACTGATATGTTCACCTTTCCTTCCCACGGATAGCGCGTTTTCGTTCTCAGCGTGATCGTGTTGTCCCCGGTTTTCAACTCCGCCTTGCCGCTTATAAACAGATTCACGAAGATGTCCTTGCCGCGCGTAGCATAGGCAAACCCCGGTACGGAAGGAATGAACCGCGCGATATTCGAAGGGCAGCAGGCGCAGCCGAACCATGGGCTCCGTGCGTGCTTGCCCCGGGAGGCAAGGGGATTGGGGTAGAAAAATCTATCCCCCTTCATTGAAACGCCCGAGAGCGCAGCGTTATAAAGAGTGCGCTCCAGGATATCGATGTATTCAGCGTCACCGTGCAGAAGAAACATGCGGTGACTCCACAGGACCATGGCTATTGAGGCACAGGTTTCGCAATATGCGGTCTCGTTGGGAAGCTCATACGGAGGCCCGAAGCCTTCGTGCCCTCCTGCAGCTCCAATGCCTCCTGTAACGTAAAGCTTCCGCCCCACAACGTCTCCCCAGATCGCATCGATCGCTTTTATATATGCGCGGTTTCCTGTAAGAGCCGCCACGTCCGCCATTCCACAATACATGTATGCCGCCCGCACGGCATGTCCGAGCGCTTCCCGCTGCTCTACAACCGGCTTGTGATCCTGAGAATACCAGCCGTAAAGCCCGCCCCGGCCGTCGGGGCCGCGGTTTCCCAAACACCCCCTCTGGTCCAAGAAGAATTTCGCCTGCTGCAGATACTTGGCATCGCCGGTGGCACGGTACAGCTTGCACAAGGCTATTTCTATCTCCTGGTGTCCCGGCGGATCCGTACGTTTTCCGGGACCGAAAACGCGGCAGACCAAATCGGCGCTCTTTACCGCGACGTTCAGAAATTTTTTGGTCCCCGTAACCTGCCAATGAGCCACCGCAGCCTCGTACATATGCCCCATGCAGTAAAGTTCATGGAGGGAACGGATGTTCGTCCAGCGTTTTTGAGGCTGCCTCTTCGGTATCGAAAAGAACGTATACAGGTAGCCGTCCTCCCATTGTGCCGCAGCCATAATAGTGACGACCTTATCCAGATAGAGCCGCAGCATAGTGTCCGGACGCACTTGCAGCGCGTAGGCTGCTCCCTCCATGACTTTGTAAACGTCCGAGTCGTTGAAGTAAATTCCTTCGTGTTTTCCTGAAAGCAATCCCGCAGCCTTCTCGAAATTTCTGATCCGGCCCGTCTCCTCGCACTTCAGAAAAGCGTAAGGAATGGTGACGGTGCGGTTAACCTCTAGGCGAGGTGTCCAAAAAGGATCGTTTACTTCCACGCGGTTGAAAGGCACAGGAACGTAAGGGTAATCCCGTTCGGGTGCCGCAGCCATCGAAAACACGCCGGCCGAAAGCGCAATAAGAACCTCAAGCCTTAGAGAAAAAGGGCGTTCTAAGTTCATTGCAGACTCCTCGCTCAAACGGTTTACCTGCAGAGTTCATTCCGAAACGCTTCTATGCTATCAAGGTGAGTGTTCCGCCTGCAATACTTCTGCAGGCCAGGGAGGACCGGATTCTCACACGTCGTTCTCAACGGCAGAGCTGCCTGAGATCGGGAATATCAAATGATCGGAGCAGGCCGAAGCAAAAAAGCTCGGGCGCCTGCTGTACGATCCAATTGCGCGTTATCAACTCAGAGAGGCTTGAAAACGAGTCTTCGGTAAGCACCGCAGAGACACAGTTTCGGGAAAGCGCACCGGCGACCAATGCGACTACAGCCGCTCGGGGACCAAGACCGCGGAGTTGCACTTTCCCGGCTGTATGTTCCTTCATTAGGTAGCTGCACAGTGCAGCCACTTGCGCGGCCTGAATGCCCAGGGGCCTGCCTCCCACCGACTGCACAAGCAACGCCCACCTTGCGTTCGGACGAAGCGCGCAGCTCCCGAAGAAAAGAGGATCCGTTGCAACAACCCGCAGCCCCTCCGAAGCAATCTCAGCAGCCCGATCCGCAAGTTTCGCCATGCCGTTATCGCTCAAAAGCACTACCGTTCCTTTCGGCCGCTCCGGCTCAAGCATCACCGCGGGAAGCGTCCAACCGTCATCGAGCTCAAGACGCAGCAGGCTCAGCCGTCCTTGAGGCACATTTACAGTACGCCTACTTACCTTGCGCACGCTGTACCTTCGGAAACGCACTATCTCAGCGAGAAGTTCGCGCGCAGCCTGTTTAGCGGCCCGCCTCTCCCACCGGCCCGCCGGCAGCAGAAGTCCGGAAGTCCTGCGCTCAGCCAACAACCCAAAGGCCAACTTGTTGAAATCAAGATTGTCTTCGGGAAGCGGCACAGTCAGATCCTTCTCGGTCCTTATCTCTTTTTCACAGGGGATCTCCCGCGTGGAAAAGGAATCATCACCGGGAAAGAAAAAGTCCTTAAGCACCCGGAGGAAGGCTTCGCGGTTCAAGCGCTCGAAATTGTGGGTGCCCGGATCATGGTTGACATGCCACCTTAGATTCCGGGGCTCACCCAGCAGAGAGAACACAGGCTGCGCAGCCTCAAGCAGCGGCCCGAGCGCATGGGAAGCTGCAAAGCAACAGTTATCCTTTGCATTGTATGTAAGAAGGGTCGGTCTCGGAGCCCTCAGAGCTGTAAGATGCGTGTAATCCGCATAACATGCAAAATCCGTGGGCGCCTGCTCCGAATCCCCCAAGTCGCTTACGTAAAAAGTCCTGGTGGGCGTCGCCGAGTAACCGGCTACAGGGTTTGCAAGCACAACCCGCGTGTCAAGTGAGCTCAGGAAGATCGTCTGCCACCCGCCTCCGGAGAGTCCTGCAACCGCAATGCGCTCGGGATCGGCATGTGGGAGTGATAAAAGCACATCAAGGGCACGTTCCATAACCAGGTAAAAAGGCGAGAGCCCGCTTACACCGAGAAGCTCAAGCTGGTTTGCACAGCCGTGCCGGAAACCCGGGCCCCGAAGTTGTCCCATTCCGAGCCATTCGACATTCAAAGCCAGCATGCCTCGCTTCGCCTGGTTTATGCACCTTATCTGTTTGTAAGGTGCCGCCTTGCCGCGCGGATCATGCCCGTTCACATTGAGAACCGCAGGGACGCGGCCGCGCAAAGGCGAAGGTTCATAAAGAAGAGCGGGTATCCAAAGTCCCGGAACAGCTTCGTACCTGAGCTTGCGGATCCTGTAGGCCGGTCCTTCAAGCGGCCGTCCGACAAAAGTCACCTTCACCTTGTGATCCAACCAAGATTGCGGCACGCCACGGTAAACAACGTCCCGAAGCACGACTTCACGAAGCCGCCGGGCTTCTTGATTCCAAGCCTCCCTGGTGGAAGGCGGAACAAAGGGCGCAACCCGCTTGAGTACAAAACGCACCACTTCGTCCTTTATCCGCTGTCGGTCGACAATCGGTTTAGTGAAGAAAGATTCAAGTCCGGGCCCGCCGGCACCGCTGAGACAGAAGGAGGCAACCACCGATAAAAGCGCCGCAAATCCGCACATGAAACACCTCCCGTAAGGCAGCGTACGTTTACACACGACTTTTAACGCTCTGCATCACTCATACTACGCTAAGACGGCGTTTGGCGGCAGAGCGCCTTGCCGAAAACCAGCGCAGAGAGCTACAATTAATTGATATACCGGGTTGTAAGGAAGCGCGTTTGAAGGAGGACTCGATACATGGCGAAACGGGGCTTGCCGGCGGCTTTACTTCTTGCGTTCCTGGTCGAAGGGTGTGCGGGTCCCACCCTCCGGAGCGAGCAAGGTGCACGCGTCGCCGCTCAGGAGGAACCGACCGACTCAGATCTCCAAGCCGACTCGAATTTCACGGGCAAACTTGTTAACGGAAAAAAAGAAGGTTTCGGAAAGTACGTAGACCCCGAGGGCGGGGTATATGAGGGCAACTGGCACAACGATATGAAGGAAGGCACGGGGACTTATATCTCTCCCGACGGAAGCGTTTACGTCGGAGGGTGGCACCGCGACAAGAAGCACGGGAAAGGCGCACTGCAGACTCCCGACGGCTCGAAATACGTAGGCGGCTGGGCTGAGGATATGAAGGAAGGTTACGGAATCCTCACAACACCCGACGGCTGGCGATACGAAGGCATGTGGCACCGCGACAAGAAACATGGAAAAGGGGTCCTCATTGCTCCTGATGGAACCAGAACCGAAGGGTACTGGTCCGAGGGCAAATATGTCGGGGAATCCCCTCCCGGGAAATGACACCCCGCAGGTCGCTTTCCCTATCGGCATGCAGGGAAAGTTTCACAGTCCGCTCCCGGCACTGTTCCGCACTCCGGGAACGGCTCGGGAGGCTTCGGGCCGGTGCCGAAAAGATATCCCAAGATGTAGATGGCATCGCCGATGTCGATCTTTTGGTCCCCGTTTGAATCCAGTGCCGCCCGGCAAGTCGAAGGCGCTCCTGAGAAAAGGTACGCTAAGATGCGAATCACGTCGGCAATATCCAGTCCCCCGTCGCCGTTTGCATCGGCTCTGACGAAGGCCACCCCTTGATTACCTCCACTTACCTCAAGAGTACAAACAGCAGGCTCGCTCTCCCAAGGGCCCCAGACCGTACGGACCTCAACAGTATGCACGCCGGGCTGAAGTTCCCCCAAAAGGACTTCGGCCGCCGAACCGTCCAACACTTTGAAACTTCGCCCGTCAAGGAAGACCTCAATGCTTAACTCAAGCCGTCCCGGATCGGGCGGATTCCACCAAGCCTTTCCGACCGTACCGCCTGCAAGTCCGCAACTCAGATCCGTAACAGCAGGCGGGTTGAAGGACACGGTGCAGAGGGCCTCCGGGCCCTCGACGCCGTCAAAAAGACTCACCACTCCGTACTGCCTTAAAGCGGCGTCGCCTGCCACGAGAGCTTCAAAAAGACCTACACCGGCCGGAATTTCAGCTAGAACCTGTCTGCTTCCGCCAATGATTTCCAAAACCCGCGCACCGGTTGAACCAGGCGCATCAGACCATGTCAATCTCACTCCGGGTGCGTGGGACAATTGAATCGGAGCGCAGGTCAAATCCCCGACTCCTTCACCCTCCCGCTCCATAATGCAAGAATAATCGGGACTCTCCCAAGGTCCCCACACAGTGCGCACCACGACTGTGTGTCTCCCGGCGTCCACACCTTCTATTACGGTTTGAACGGCGTCGGGAGGCAACTCGGCGACCAGCTGCCCGTTGAGAAAAACTCTTATCCCGTCAAGATCCCGCAAACCCGGATCGGGCATAACCCACCAGACCGCTGCACGGCCGGCCGGGTCGAACTCGCAGCTCACATCCACAACAGGCGGTGGAGCAAGGGTGACCGTGCAGATCTCCCTTTCACTTTCTCCTCCGGGACCGCTTGCCCAAACAGCAAGATCGCGCGGGTCGGCTGCACCTTCAAGGGCGGCGAGCAGCTCCTCGGTTCCAGCCGGAACCGTACCGAGAACGACTTCCTCGGGACCTGAAAGGTCGACTACAGTGACGCTGGTCGCGTCGGCGGGATCACGCCAAGTGAGAAGAACCCCCGGACCCTGTGAGATTTGAGCTGCTACACATTGGAGATCCGAAACCGAATCGGGAGGGAAATACGGCACCCCGGGCAAGGCTATCACAAGATTCAGAGCCGAACCTGTTGCGACATCTCCCACACCGTCGCCATCGAGATCGGGAAGAGGAGCCAAAGACCAAAACGTCGCGCTTATCTCAGCGTAGTATGTCCACAGAGAAGCCCCTCCGTCGGAGGACCGGGCCTCCACCGTGCTTCCCTCGGTACAAGCCACAAAATCTCTGAACCCGTCTCCGTCAAGGTCATCTGCAACAATCGCGTCCTTTACGGCGCCTGCAGCTTGAACTCTCCAGCGTTGATTGCCTGTCTTGCCGTCAAGAAGTCGTAACATGTCATCCAAACCACCTGCAAGCACCTCCCGCACACCGTCGCCGTTGTAGTCTTGTGCAATTCTAATGACGTGAACGTCTGATCCTGCGGCTGACTGCCAGAGGAAAGGACGCCCGCCGCCACCGCCCCCTACAGGGCCGGCAAGACGCCTGCCTGAGAGACAGAGGATT
>CAZGYL010000277.1:0-6815 GCA_964529985.1 uncultured Planctomycetia bacterium
ATCGGCCCCGTGCTCAAGCGGCCTGAAAACGTAGGGCGTCACAGTGTTGTCAACAATAAAAGGAAGCCCCCTGCGGTGGGCGATCTGAGCAATGGCTTGGAAATCATCGACATTGTTGCGCGGGTTTCCGATGGACTCCATGTACACCAATCGGGTGTTTTCGTCGATGGCGTCCGAAACCGCCTGCGGATCCGAGGTGTCCACAAACCTAACCTCAATGCCCAACTTGGAGAAAGTATGGCGGAAAAGGTTGTAAGTGCCGCCGTAAAGGTAACTTGTTGAAACGATATTCTGTCCCGCCCGCGTCACATTGAGCACCGCCAGAGTTATGGCCGCCTGCCCCGAAGAAAGGGCCAAAGCACCTACTCCACCCTCAAGGAGGGCGAGGCGCTTTTCCAGCACCTCCGTTGTGGGGTTCATTATCCGCGTGTAGATATTGCCGAACTCCTTGAGTGCAAACAGGTTGGCTGCGTGGTCAACCGATTTGAACACGTATGAAGTTGTCTGGTAGATCGGCACGGCACGCGCCAGAGTGGCAGGGTCGGGATACTGCCCGCCGTGGACCGCGAGGGTCTCTGGTTTAAGAGCTTTCTCTTCCATTCGGTCCATATGAGAGGTGCTCCTCCTGAGGGTGTTGTGTGTAGCCCGCTTAATCCACCGAGCGCGCAACACCTTGAGTCACCTATACTTAGTGGCCGCGCCGTGCGGTGTAAGGTGAGCGCAACCACCCGGTGCCGCGCAAGTAAGCGGAAAAGGGAATCGTATCGTTTCAAGCCTGAGCCTGCAAGCCGGGCGATCGGGAGCCTCTCGGGTCACACCCGGCCGGCGGCGGGCGGGCCCCGGCCGAAGCAGCGGAGAGTTCACCTTGAGAATTGAATCAAGGAGAGCCGCGTTGCGTCTAACCAAGTGAACTCTCCGGGGGCTGCTTGCCCTAAGGGAGGCCCGTCGTTAGGCTTGACTTTAAAGAAATCACGGCTGACTTGAAGGCCGGTTAAGAGAGCCGAGTGAGGGCACAAGCTATGAAAGAGTTGCTCCGGAAAAGCGGGAGGTCGCTCGCAGCAGGTTTAATGTTGGTGGGTATTCTCGGGGTGGCAGGTTGCAACGGCGATGACGACGACGACGGCCCGCCTGTGCCTTCCGAGCCGGCTTTAAGGGAGCGGGAGGACCGGGCGACCGAGAATGCACAGGCCTGGTTGGCCACCTTCCTCGATGAGCCGGTGGGAATCCCGGATGAAAACTACTTTGTTCCCAGCTTTAATCTGGACGGCTGGGATCGGAGCCAGTACTTGTCTCTTTTCTGGGACGCAGACGATGCAGCGGAGGTCGACGGGGGAGTAGAGCTTGTATACGGCAGCCAGGATACGTTGGTAAGCGTTTATGACGTCTACGTCAATGACTCCGTCTCGCCTCCGGATCTCTCACAGCCTGTCATAACCGAGTTTTACCTGCAGGGGCAGACCTTTGACGGTGAAACGCCTTTCAGCGATTATGAGTCGCTTACAGGCCTCTTCCAGTTGGAGGATACCTCGGGTCTCTTCAGCTTTACGGCACCGGCTGCCTGGTGGGAGTACGAGGTACTCAGCCAGCCTCCCGAAGACTACCACTACGTGGTAAAGCAGATACTTCTAAACAGCATTCAAGCCTACGTTGGGGATCCGCAGCCCACCTTACGGCTTTCCAAAATCCAAGCCGACCCTCAGGCCACGATTCAGGTTGATGTGGATCTCGCACCCTACGGAACCGTAAGGAACCTGCCGGTTGTGGTTCGCGTAACGATCAAGCTTTTCCTTGAGGAAAGTCCAGCCGACCAAGCCACTCTCGGACTGCCCGACGTGGGGGCGGTTCAGGAGTTGGCCGTAACACCGCCCACCACTCCGCGTGTAAGCCAGACTCTGGTCGTACCCGACATTCCGTCAGGCAATTACTCGCTTGTCATACGCGTTGAAACCTTTCTGCAGGACATCTACGCAACCGACGGCGTAGTTATCCCTGTTGAGGTTTTCTGATAAAAAGAACAACTTCAAGTTGACACCGCGCAGCCTCCTGCGGTACGCTTCCTGCCCCTGTCGGTTCGAGGTATAGACCGCTTTCAGCCTCAAGTGCATGGAGGCCGGCTGTGTCAATCACGATACTGGTTGCAGGCGAAGGTGCACTGGCCGCCTTCCTGCAAGAGACTCTCAAAGAATGCGAAGCTTGGCGGGTGCGATCGGTTCCCGATCTGAAAGCCCTCGATAAGTTTGGAGCACCCGGGGTCGTAGTTCTTGCAGGCGATGGAAAGGCGACGCGGCGGTCGGAGGCTGCGCTCAGGCGCTTGCTGAGAAAGGGCGGCGGCGTTGTTGCGCTTCCGCCCGCTTTGGAAGCTCTCCGGGGGAACCGCGGGATGCAGGATCTCCTCGGCTGCCCCGCAGGCTCGCTTGCTGCTGAGACCGAGGTTCTCCTTGAAGCTCAGGATCCGGGAGATCCCATTTTCCGCGGCTTTCAGGATTTCCGCCTGAGCGATCGTGTTGCACTTCTTAAGGGCCGGCTTAAGTCGGATCTTACTGTTCACGGTTTTTTTCACTGGGACGGGCGGCGGTACCCGGCTGTCTTTTCGCGGCCCCTGGGCAAGGGCAGGATTTGCGTGCTTGCTTTGGGCGGCAAGCCTGGTGCGTTGGGCAATGACCTGCTGAAACGCGTGCTTTGGCGCTGCATAGCTTACAGCGGCGGCACCTACAAGACCGACCCTATCGCAACTGTGGTTGCAGGTGGAGGGACGCTTGACTCTGAGGTTTGCCAAACGGTGCAGAGGGTGCAGGCTGCAGCGGGGTTTTCTCTTCGAGGAGTTGTTACGGAAACGGCCGAGGAGCGGCTTTCCGGACTTTTCGATTTGGAAGAAGTCAAGTGTTACAAATCCATTGAGAAGGTTGCGGCCGACCCTGAAGTGCAGCTTGTGGTTCTTCAAGTGCCTCCTTCAAAACGCGGGCCTTCAGCCTTGCGCCTTATCAAAGCCGGTAAACATGTAGTTGCACCTCAACCTCTTGCACTCAGCCTGCGCGAGTTCGATGCTGCGATTCGAGCTGCAAGAAGGCGTAACGTGATTTTTTCAAGCCTGCCCTGCGGTCCCGAGGCAGGTGACTTCGAAGTCATAAAGGAAGCTGTGGCGCAAGATCTCCTCGGAGATGTGTTTCACGTAGAGGCGGGAGCCGGGCGGTTCGAACACCCGGACGCCGGCTGGCGTTCGGACAAGCGCCTTGCGGGCAGCCTCTTCGACGTGCAGGGCGCGGAGCTTATCGACTGGATCCTGCAGCTCGTCCAGGCACCTGTACAGTCGGTGACTGCATATTTGCAAAAACGGGTCTGGCATGATGTGTCGATCGACGACTGGGGAAGCTTAATCCTCAAGTTTGCAGACGGCCGCACTGCGATGGCAGAGGTCGGCACGGCTGTGGGAGCCTGCAGGCCGAAATGGAGGATTCTCGGTACACGAGGGGCGGTATGGGCTGAATGGGCCATGGAGTCCGTCACCTTTATCTACTACCGCAACGGGATCGCCTCGACGACAAGAACCCCGGTAAAGGAGAAGCAGCCTGATTCCCAGTTTGTGCCGGTGCTTGATGCCGTGGCGGCGGGCTTACCGCTTCAGCCGGGCTCTGAGCATGCAAGGCGCGTGGTTGCGGTCCTTGAGGCCGCCCGGCGCTCGGCAAAGACCGGAAAACCGGTGGGGCTGGCGCTGTGAGCTCCGGGCTGTTGACCCATGTGATCAAAAGGCCCATCATGCTCCACGGCGCCGGTACGATCCGGCCGGGCCACAGGTCTTCGTGTGCAACAGGAGGGGCTGGGCGCCCCGTGCAGAGAAGATAAGGAGGTGCCAATGTCCGACCACCAGTATCGCTTTTCATTCGGGCCGTGGAACATTCACACAGGCGCCGATCCCTTCGGGCCTCCGGTGCGCAAAGAGGTGGAGTTTGCGCGGAAGCTCGCCCTTGTGCGCGAGCTCGGATACCACGCGATTCAATTTCATGACGACGACGTGGTTCCGGCGGGATCAAGCGCTGAAGAGACGCGCAAGCGGGTCGCCGAGGTAAAGAAGATTTGCGAGGGCGAAGGGATCGCTGTTGAGTTCATAGCGCCGCGGTTGTGGGAGGATCCACGCGGGAAGGACGGCGGTATAACGGCGAACGATCCCAAGGTGCGGGCTTGGGCTCTTGAGCGGTCCAAATGGGCCGTTGATATCGCCGATGGGCTTGGAACCCGCAACATAGTGCTTTGGCCGGCGCGTGAAGGAACTTACATACGCGAGGCCAAAGACGCCATAGCTGCTGTGGGGTACACCTTGGAGTACCTGGATGCGCTTCTTGAATACCACCCGGAGATCAGAATCCTCGGGGAGATGAAACCCAATGAGCCTATGGATCAGGCTTATTACCCCACCGCAGGCCATTTCATCGCCCTTGCTTACCGCACTCGCGATCCCTCCAGGGTGGGAACCCTCATTGAAACCGCACACGTGATCCTTGCCGGACTCGACCCGTCGGACGAGATGGCGTTTGCTCTTGCCCACGGCAAGCTGTGGGGAGTTCACCTGAACGACCAGAACGGGCTTAAGTTCGACGAAGACAAGGCCTTCGGAACGGTGAACCTGAGGCGTGCCTTCAACCAGGTGGACGTACTGGAGAGAGGAGGCTACGGCAAGAACGGCGAGTATGTGGGCTTTGACGTTAAAGCCATGCGGACCCAGTCCGACGAGTTGGCGCTCAGGCACCTTCAGAACTCAAAGGAGATCTTCCTTGCGCTGGTTGAGGTCTCGCGCCGCATTGATCGGAAGGCCTGGCAGGAGTACGTCGAGGCCCAAGACTATGAGGGCTTGGAGCTCTTTATACTGAAAAACCTCATGAACATCCTTTGAGCCGCAACGCTCGGCGTTGCTGCAACCGGACAGCCCCCACGCAGGCGACTGCGGAGGGGGCACCTTTATTTTTATGGGTCGTAATTCCGAAAAACCCCCGCCCTTTCTTTTTTGAGATCCCCCGCCCGCGTGCCGATACAGGCAAAAGGTGTCCTTATTGATTGGGGCTAATGTGTAAAGCGGTCGGAGGAGGCAATGCTCCCTGAACCTTCCGCAAGGAAACCACCCCGCTTGCGGTCTATCCAGTGGATTGTTTTCTTCTCACTGTGCGGTATTGCGGTCGCGCTTGCATTGTGGGTTGTGCAGGCAGGCCGGTCCCAGGCTGCCGGCCCTTGGGCCAGGCTTCTTTACCCCTTTGATGTTGCTGCTTATGTGAATGTGGCCGGCCTGCGATCCGTGCCGGCGGTAAGAGCCGTTTTCACCGCATTTGCGCCGGACGCTTCCCCGCCGCACTTGGTTGAAGCCTTTGCCGCCGGTACATTCCCAGGGGCGGATCTGCGGGAAATCTATGCCACGTTCAGGTTCGCAAGCTCCGGGGGAAGCTCAGGTCGGATAGCGGCTTTGCTGCGGGGTAGGTTTGAGAGTACCAAGCTTTACCGCTCGCTGAAGGAGTCAGGAGCTCTTCTCGTAACGCGGCCTTTCGGATCGTACCAGGTTCACAGGCTCCGGACAGCGCTTGCGGTTCCGCCTGAGCTTGTGGTTCTCAACCCCAGAGAATGCTTGCTTTGCGATGCTCAAACGACAGGGGAGCTCCTCGGCCGTCCCCCGCACAGCCCGGGTAGCGAGCAGCGGGAGGTCGAGGTCCCGCCTGCAGCCCTGATTTTTGCGACCGGGAAGGTTCGTACAAGCGCGGAGGCGGCTTCCGGCGGCGAACTCCGTAACGTACTTCAGTTCGAGCTTCTTGTTGCAAGAGCGCACGGCGGCCGCTTGGAATGCACCGCCCGGTTGAGCGGAGACGGATCGCTGCGCGCGATCCCCTCGCTTGTTCGAAGTGTCTTGCAAACCCTTACGGGACGCACGGACCTTGCTGATGTGATTGAATTCGCTCCCTCAGGACCTTTTCTGCTCGTGCGCTGCAGGGATCTTTCGCCGTTGCTGGTTGCAGTTGCTGACCGGGCCGCAGCCCCCAGATTTGTTGCCCCCCGGGGAGAGGTCAAAGCAGAAGCTCGGCGATCTGAACCGCGTTAAGTGCCGCTCCTTTAAGCAGCTGGTCGCCTACAACCCAGAGATCGAAAGTGCGGGGAGCTGATTGATCGCGCCTGACCCTCCCTGCAAAGATCGGATCCCGCCCGGCCGCCTCGATCGGCATAGGCCAGGTGTTGTTCGACCTGTCTTCGCGTACTTCCACTCCAGGTGCGGAATTGAGGATCCGATAAATCTCTTCCTCGTTCGTCTCCCGCTTGAATGTGATGTTTATGGCCTCTGAGTGGGCCCTTAGAACCGGCACCCTGACGCATACCGCATTCACCGGGAGATCGGGTTCGTGGAAGATCTTCCTGGTCTCCATGACCATTTTCCATTCCTCTTCGCAGTATCCGTTCTCAAGCAAAGCGGAGTTGTGGGGGAAGAGGTTGAACGCGTACTGGTGGGGGATGACGGTACGCTTATACGTTTCGCCTTCAAGCACAGCGCGCGTTTCTTCGATAAGCTCGTACATGGCCCGCGCGCCTGCGCCCGAGGCGGCCTGGTAGGTCGCCACGTGAATCCTCTCAACACCGATAGCCTTGTGAAGCGGCCATACCGGCACATTCATGATTATGGTGGAGCAGTTCGGATTGGCGATGATGCCGTTATGCTTCTTTGCGTCCTCTGGGTTTATTTCGGGGACAACGAGAGGCACCTCCGGATCCATGCGGAAGGCCGAGCTGTTGTCGATCGCCACGCAGTCGGAGCGCAGGATGGCTTCCTTGAATGCCTTGCTGGTGGAGCT
>CAZGYL010000278.1:0-6778 GCA_964529985.1 uncultured Planctomycetia bacterium
CATCCCCCCCTTCCCCCGAAAGGGGGGGACGGGAGGGGGGATTTCAAGAGACAGCTGCAAGCCGAGCAGTCCGAGTTCACCTGAACGCTTCCGACTCTTGTCTGAGAGGCGCCTGCCCAAAACCTTCGGTTCGACATACATCTCTCGCAGTGTTCGGTCACGAACCAGAACATGATTCTACGAATCATGCACGCTTATATAGATAGATATTCAAGGGTTGCATATGTACGGCCGCAGTCCCGCGCTTTCTTAACGGCAGGGGGGGAACCGGTTACAGTCTAAAGCGCTCCGGGAGGCGTCTATGCCGCACTTTCGGAAAGGCGGCGGCAGGCCGTCTGTGTTTGCAAAAAGATAGCTTAAAACGATTATGGGATCACTTACGTCAACGGCACCGTCGGCGTTGGCATCGCTTGCGCTCAAGCACAAGCGCACCTTTGCGCGGCAAGGGTCACCGCTTGCCCCGAAAAGATACCCCAATATACAGATCGCATCCGCCAGGTCCACCGCACCGTCGGCATTGGCGTCTCCACGCCGAAAGGCAACCAAACTCAGGCGTTTCAACCACAGAAAATATCGGTCGCCTCCGTAGCGCCGCAGGAGCGGCATGCCGGCCATACCCTCGGTGAACCCGTTCCAGGAATTATAAACGTAAGGCGCGCCTCCGAATTCCTGCACCATTTGTTCCAACGCTTCCAACCACCGGTCCGTGTATCCGTAATACGCCGAACCGGGAAATACCAGGTGAGCGTCGTAACCCGGAGACACGTCCATGAGAAAAGGTATTCCGGTTTCGAACCAGCGGCGGGAAAAATCCCGTTTCCACGCGATTCGATCCGCCTCACCGGGTGAGCCCGTAAGCCACACCTCGGGGATGAAGCATTGAATTCCCAGGATGGAATCCGCAGCTTTCAGATAAGGCCCGGTAAGTTCGGGGCTCGGCCTGAACGATCCGGGAGCAAACGTGCCCGGAGGAAGAACGTCAAGAAAAAAGCCGACTTTCACGCCTGTCGCTGAGAGAATCTCTCGGGCCATCAATTCGAATCCCCGCGCGAATTCGGCATGGTCCCGGGCGGACAGACGATTCGAAGAGACGTGGATGAGAGCCACGGCGTAACGTGGGACACCTTTCCGGTCGTACACTCGCGCCCACCTGTCCCTCCACTCGGGGTGGGAGGCGTTCCGAAGATACCGTCTGATCAGATTGACGATCTGCGACACCGTGCCGGGAGCAACCCTGCCGTCGGTCCAGCGCGGGAATTCATTGCGGAAGTTCCAGTTGCCGCGGGATTCTATAAAAGGGACGACCAGTAGGTGCCGGCCGCCGATCGCCGCAAAGAGTTCATCATGGGAAGCGGGGGAAGTCTGCATCGGCGCCCAAGGCCCCCAGCTTTCGCTACACGGCAAAAAGTCCTCTCCCCACGAAGACATGCATATCACGTTGAGACCGGCCTCGATCATTTGATCGAGCGCAAAGGTGCGATTCGCTCCGCTTTCGGACCACTTGAGGTGCCTGGGATCCTGAGGCTTCACCGTGTAAAGGCTGAGATTCTCTGAGGGAACGAGATTGCAGCCGTACGGATTCGTTCCGTCGCGGGCCTGCCCGGCGAAAAAGAGCGTGGCTCTTATCCTTTCGCCCTCAAAGCCGGGATTCGCAAGCCGCCCCCACAGGTTCACGTCCTCGGCGCCCGAAGCCTGCAAACCGAGACATACAAGCACAGACAGCATAAGTGCGGCTGAAATGCGGTCTTTTTCTTGGATTACAAGCTCCACCCCTCGCGGTACGGAGGATTTACATACTTGTTGGCTTCTTCGCAGTCTGTGAACCGGCCTTTGCGTCCGTCCCAAGAAAGTTTTCTACCGGGGAAGTTCATCGCGATGATTCCCAACAAAGCGATTTCCGTCAGCGGGCCGCCGTAGGAGAAGTCGGAGCCCGCCTTCCCTCCTTCACGTACAGCGCGCAAGAAATCCGCGTAGTGGTTGCGTACGCGCGGAATGGTGGGAGGAGGCTCCCGAAAGTCTCGCATGCGGGCTTCCGGAATAAGCCGCACGCCGGCAGCTCCGTGGGAACCGTGCATCAAAGCGCCTTTATCTCCCAACAAAACCGCTCCGGTGAGCGGCGGCCTGCGGTCGGGCTCGAGTTCTTTCGGGTGCGGGATCCGCTCCTCCCCGCTGTACCAGTATAAGGTCACAGGGCCCCTGCCACCTTTAGCCGGAAATTCGAATTTTATTACGCTTCCGCACGGGAAAGTATCAGCATGCTTTACAGGGTCAAAGTCGCCCACTTTCACCGCCTGCACGGTCTTCGGCCAATCAAGATCCAGGGCCCAAAACGCCGGATCCACCACATGGCAAACCCAATCGCCTATCGTGCCGTTGCCGAAAGGCCGCCAGCCGCGCCAACTGCCCGGCAAGTACATTGGGTTGTATGGTCGATATGCTGCAGGCCCGAGCCATAAATCCCAATTCAGGTCTTTCGGAACCTTGTGCTTTTCGGAGCGCCGCGGCAACAGTTTGATCTTGCAATGCACCGCACTGCATGCGGCATGAACCGTATGGACGCGCCCGATCACCCCTGCGCGCACCCATTCGACAAGGCGCCGGATATCGTTGAACGAATGCCCCTGGTTGCCCAACTGCGTTACCACTTTGTTCTCGCGCGCAGCCTTCTGAAGGGCTCTCACTTCATGAATCGAGTGCGCAAGAGGTTTTTCGCAGTATACGTGCTTGCCCCGTTTGATCGCCGCCATAGCGGCGACGGCATGAGTGTGATCGGGTGTCGAAACAACCACAACATCTATTTTG
Source organism: uncultured Planctomycetia bacterium (assembly GCA_964529985.1). Taxonomy (GTDB): domain Bacteria; phylum Planctomycetota; class UBA8108; order UBA8890; family UBA8898; genus CAZGYL01. The sequence continues at coordinate 2,803 of CAZGYL010000278.1, forward strand.
GAGTCAAGCTCATCGAGCATGCGCCTGAAGTCCCAGTAGCGCTTGGCACCGGGAAAGCGCTGGAAAGCGCGACCTGTCCGCCTCCAATCAACATCACAAAGTGCTACAACGTCGTTCCCCCGGCTCAAGCCCCCAAGATTGGCGTTTCCTCTACCCGCCACACCTACAAAAGCTATCCGGAGCCTGTCGTTGGGACCGGGGCGGCGTGCCAAAAGGCCGGGCGCCGCGAATGTAACTCCGGCGAAGGCCGCCGTGGTGCGGACGAAGGTGCGCCTCGAGATCGATCGAGTACCGCGGGATTCATTACCCGAAAGCTTCGTTCCTGCCGCTGCCTTTCTTTCCATGGGTTTCCTCCGTCGGTCTGAGCCTTTCCCGCCCGGTCCTCCAACACAGGCACGCGCTCCAACACGATGCTTTCAAAGTACCACGATCGCTTCCTGCGGGCAAATGCAAGGGAACCGAGCAAAAAATTCTTTCACTTCTCGGCGGCCTCGGCCGCGGACAGAAGTTTTCAGGTGTTTTGGCAAACGGGTCCAGGAAGAAGGCGCTTCGCTTGGGCTCTTATCTGAACAAAGCCTCCCGGACCACAGAACGCCTTGGAGAAGATCCGGCGCGCCCCAGCACTTCCTCGTACAGACATGCCACCCGCTCCGCCATTGCGCGCTCACTGTAACGGCGCCTTGCATACCGAGCTGCTGATTCAGCCCGCAGGCGCACCTGTTCGGGCGCTTGCAGCATGTGAATGAGTTTCGCCGCCCATTCCTCTTTTTCCCCCGGCCGAGCGAGCTCACCGTACCGGCCTCCGCAGAGGATCTCAGGCAAGGTGCCTACATTGGAAGCCAAGACAGGTACGCCGCTTGCCATTCCTTCGAGAAGGACCAGGCAAAAAGATTCATAAAACGAAGGGATCGCAAGCACATCGGCGGCATGGTAATAAGGCGCCACGTTTTGGGTACACCCCAGAAACCGAACGCTGTCTTGCAACCCAAGCTTTCCCGCAAGCTTCCTGTAGTAATTCTCCCACGGCCCTTCACCCAATACCGCAAGTGTTGAAGGCACAACTGCACGCACTGCGGCAAAAGCGCGTAACAGGTGGCCGAGTCCCTTTTCAGGTGCAAACCGACCCACGAAGAGTACGATCTTGTGGCCGGGAGGGCCCATGCGGTTCCGTGCCGCTTCGACCGATTCTGCCGGCACCGATGCAAAATGCTCTGTATCTATACCGTTTTCTATCACTGTAAATTTGCCCGCAGGAGCCAAGGCCAATGAGACCTGCTCCCGCGCGTCTGTACGGCTCAGTGCAACAATGCGATCGGAAAGGCGGTAAGCAATACGCATGAGGGCCCGAAAGATTTCTCTTCTAACGCCTCCTTCGGGCACGCCGGGAATGTGGTTTTGAGGTTGAAAAATGTGTCCATGCGGGGCAAAAATTACAGCCCGTATACCTGCAGCCCTTGCAGCCATGCTCCCGATGACCCCAGCCTTCGAGGTATGCAAATGAGCTACGTCGAAGCGCCCGCTTCGAAACAGGCGCGTCAGGACAACAAGCGCAAGGAGGTCTTTTTGCGGTGCTACCGGCCGCACCAAAGAAGGAACCAAGATAAGCGAAACGCCCGACTCGCGTAATGTATCGATAAGCCAGGTGCCCGAACCGTCGGGAGACCCGCTTATCACCGTCACGCGGTGGCCGCGCTTGATTTGATCCCTTACAACAGCCGAAAGGACTTTGGCTGCACCGCCCAAAACGAGTCGGGTTATGACGTGTACGATTTGCATACAACTTTTATCGGTGTTTTTGTGAAAAAGATTCCGCGGGCGGTCCGTCCCGCGTCCCGCCGCCGCCCACGTGCGCAACCTCAGGGAGAGCAATCGGATTTATCAGGAACTGGAGGGAACGGGCTGAGGCTGTATGGGCTCGGGCCCCGCAACGCCCGATATAAAGTTTAGCAGGCGGCTGCCGGTTTCCGCCGCAGGTTCAGCGGGCGCATGTTCCGCACGGTACGCAAAACCCCGCGGGGCGCCGGCTCTGGGGGCAGTTGCCCGGTAAGGCTCAAGAAGACTCATGAAGGAAGAAAAAGTTGCACCGCAGGAACCGGGGGCGCCGTCCCCCGATGGGCTCATTCGTGTAGATCTTCATTGCCATACTGTGCTTTCGTTCGACGGCACAATCCACCTGCGGGTCCTGGAGCGCCAGGCTAGGGCTCGGGGTCTGGATGTTGTCGCGATAACCGATCACAACGAGATCGATGCCGCGCGGTGGGCTCAGGAACACCTCTCGATCCGCATAATCGTAGGAGAGGAAATGAGGACCGCCGCCGGAGACATTATAGGTCTTTTCTTAAAGGAAAAGATCCCGCCCGACCTCCCCCTTGAGGAGACCCTCCTCCGGATACGCGACCAGGGAGGGCTTGCCTATCTGCCTCACCCTTTTCCCGGGTTGCGTGCAAACGGAGTGGCTGAATCGGAGCTGGTGCAAGTTGCCTCACAGGTGGACATTGTAGAAGTCCTCAACGCGCGAAACCGCACTGATTGGCAAAATCTCAAGGCGCAGCAGCTGGCCGAACGCGTGGGCAAGCCCAAAGGGGCCGGAAGCGATGCTCACGGCCCTTTCGAAATAGGGAGTGCTTGGGTTGAAATGCCGGATTTCGACGGACCCGAAAGTTTTATCCGAAGTCTGGGTCGAGCGCGTATCTGCGGTTCCCGCATATCCTTCCCGGTCAGGCTGTACACCGCCGGCGTGCGAAGGTTAATGAGGTTGTAAGTTGCATACAGTCCTCGTTCTGGATTGCGCAAGCAGAAAAGCGGTTCCCGTTATCCGCTCCCTCGGAAGGGCGGGATTCCGAGTTGTGGGTGGAGAGACCAATTTTTTCGCGATAGGATCCGCCAGCCGGTTCTGCCGTGAACTGCTGAAATATCCCGACTACCGAAAAAATCCCGATCGTTTTCTACGCTGGCTTACGAGGGTTGCATGCACAAAGCACATCGATGTTGTTCTGCCGGTTGAGGAAAGCTCGACCTTGTTGTTGGCCCGCAGGTACCAGTGTCTCAGCGGGGTGGTCAACCTGCCTCCCATGGAAGCCCGCTGCATCGCCGTAGGCCGCGATAAGCTGAAAATAGTCAGGAAAGCCGAGCAGATAGGACTGCCCGTACCCCGAACTCTTTCGGTACCGGCCGGCGCCGAGTTGCCCCGGCCCCCGGAGCTGCCCTTACCGGCGGTGGTTAAACCCCGGATAGGCGGCGGGTCCGAAGGGGTGTTTTTTGTAAAGGACGAAGATCAACTGCGTATTGCGGTTGAACTCTGCCGCTCCCGGTACGGCGAACCGATAGTACAGGAATTCATTCCATCAAACGAAGGGGAACTCGGTTACTGTGCCCTACACAACCGGGAGGGACAGCGGATAGCTTTCTTCATGCACAAGCGCTTGAGGTCGTATCCTGTAACCGGTGGGCCGAGCACGCTTAGAGAAAGTTTTTTTGATCCGGAAGTGGAGCATTTAGGCGATTCTCTCCTGCGCTCACTTCGCTGGGTCGGTATCGCCATGGTCGAGTTCCGCAGGGATGCGCGCACCGGAAAACCGGTTCTAATGGAAGTCAACCCCCGCATATGGGGATCCATAGCTCTGCCGATCGCTTCGGGAGTGGACTTTCCCGTGCTTTGGGTGCGACTGGCGCTGGGAGAACCCGTAAAACCTCTGAAACGCTACCAGTTGGGTGTCCAATGCCGGTGGCTTCTTCCGGGAGACATTCTCCATTTCATACGCAACCCCGAGCGACTCAAATTAAGACCGAGTTTTTTCAACTTCCGCGATGAAAGCTTGCATTTTGATCTCTGTTCCAAGGTTGATCCCGGCCCGGCCATCTTGTCGTTTCTTCTCCTTTCGCGACCCTTGAAGCGCCTTGCCGCGCGGCTTAAGGCTAAATGAGATCCCAGCCGCGCGTCCCAGGGCTTGATATGCCGAGGCCTGACACCGTATAC
>CAZGYL010000279.1:0-6709 GCA_964529985.1 uncultured Planctomycetia bacterium
TATTCAACGCTACTTCCTGCTTCGCGCCAAGCGGTTCTTCGGGGAGGCCTGCGGGGACGGCCACGTTAAGCAGATTTTGGAGCTTTGGGAATCAACCCTCCTGAGCCTCGCCGAGAACCCTGCAAGCCTCTGGGGGCAGGTGGATTGGGTAACCAAAAAGATTCTACTTGACAAGTTGGTATTGCCCGACACCGGCTGGTCGAGGGTGCAGGCCTGGGGAAGGCTCTTTTCAGAGCTCCAGAGGCTCCTGCCCTCTGAGGTTTGGCTCAGTTCGCTGAGCGCAGGGGAGGCAAGAAGTTTCCTGGGGCCGTTGGGGCGGAAGCTTCACGGGGAGCTTCTGCAGCGAAAAGAGGAATTCCCCAAGCAGCGCGGGCTTTACCTTTCGCTTCAGAAGTTGATTTTCCGCTACCAGGAAGTAAGCCGCCGGGGTGGGTACTTCCAGCTCTTGCGCCGTGCCGGGGAGGTGCCCGCCCTGGTCGATGACGAAGAAGCCGCCGTGGCCCAAAGGGTGCCGCCAGCAAGGACTCGGGCTGCAATACGAGGCAAAGCGATAGCTCTTGCCAAAGATCCGAGGGACATCGAGGCCTCTTGGGACACAATACGGATAAACTCTTTGAAGCTTCACCTCACGATCAGGGACCCTTCCGTTCACCCGGCCGGCTGAGAAAGGCGCTTAAGCGCTCCTTCCGACGCCTTCGCAGGGGCGGAGCCGAGCGCTAAAATGTGGTGATTTGCAACTGAGCCAGGCGTGCTTATTTCAAAGCACGGGAGCGCCGCCGAGAGGATTACACCAATGCCGGAAGCTCTTGTTGTAGCGCCTCAAAGCGAAGTGGTTGAGATCGCCGCCGGGGTTTTGCGCGACGGTGGGAATGCTTTTGATGCAGCTGTTGCTGGTGGTTTCGCCCAAGGGGTTGTGGATTCCCACAGAAGCGGTATCGGAGGCTTCGGGGTAGCGCTTTACTTTGTGCCCGCTGAGGGCCGGCCCGGTGTTCTCTCCTTTCACGGAAGGGCCGGAAGCAAGGTGAAGGAGGATCAGTGGGCCGAAGCGCTCCAAGGCCCGGCGCCCGACGGCTTCGGTTTCATAATCCGCGGAAAGGAAAACGACGTAGGCTACAAGTCCATAACCGTACCGGGAGTTGTCGCGGGACTGGGTGCTCTCCACCGGAAGTACGGTTCGCTCCCGTGGGGAGATCTTGTGCGGCGTGCCGCAGCACTGGCGCGCCGAGGGTTTCTGGTGCGCCCCCACCTGGCTGCGTTCTGGAGGCGCCCGGGGCTTTTCGGCCGTGTCTCAACCCGAGACCGCCTTGCCTACACCGAAGAGGGGCGCCGCATGTGGTTGCGCTGCGGGGAGCCTCCCGCGGAAGGTGAAACGGTACAACTTGAGCTCTTGGCTCAAACTTACGAACGCCTGGCTGAGGCCGGGCCCGACGATTTCTACACAGGCCGGCTCGCAAAGCGGATTGCTGAGGATCTTGAGCGCAACGGCTCCTTTATAACCGCGCAAGATCTGGCCTCTTACAGGGTGCGCTGGGAGGAACCGGTTTCAGGATCGTTCGGAAGTTGGCGAATATTCTCAACCCCGCTTCCCGGCGGAGGAACCGCACTGCTGCAGGCGCTTCGCTTGTGTGAGATGAAAGGGGCTTTTGAGCTCCGGCTCAACAGCCTGCGGTACGTGGACCTTCTGGCACGCGTTTTCAGCGTTGTGCAGGATGACCGCGTGCGATTCCACAGCGATCCGGCCTTCGGAGGTAAGACCGCTGAAGAACTGCTTTCGGACTTGTATTTGGAAAGCGTTTTCAAGAGGTGGCCCGAAGAGGTGGGTGCCGACAGCCCTGATACAACGGTCCTTCATGTAGTCGACCGGTGGGGCAACGCTGTGGCTTTGTGTCATTCGCTGGGTTACGGTTCGGGTGTTTTCACGCCGGGCCTGGGTTTCATGTACAACAACTGCATGAGCGGTTTTGACCCCCGGCCCGGTAGGGCGAACTCAATAAAGCCGGGTAAGGCGAGATCGACGGCGATCGCACAAACAATGGTTTTCGACGGACAGCGACCGTTTCTTCTTCTCGGTTCACCGGGAGGGGCTCGGATCACCGCCGCCCTCGCTCAAGTGATCTCAAACGTATGCATTTTCGGGCTTGAGATCCAGGATGCGGTCTGCCGGCCGCGCTTCGACGCATACAGGCGCACCTTGCTTCTGGATTCGCGGATGCCCTCCACCGTGGAGGAGCAGCTCGCCGATCAATGGGAAGTGCGGCGGAGTACGGTTCCGTTCGGTATAGTGGGCCGGGTTTACGGCATAGCTTTTACTGATCGCGGCTTGAGGCCTGGATACGACCCGGGTGAGCCGGGAACCGCTGAAGAAGTTTGAAACCACATGAACCAGTCGAAACAACAGGCTCAGTTTTCAGAAGTAAGCCCTGAGATACAAAAAAAGGCCGCTTCAGCCCGTTCGGCCCTCAAGCGGGCGAAACGTGTTGTGGTCAAAGTCGGCACGAACGTTGTCATGCACCCCAGTGGGGACCTTGCCCTGGGAAGGCTTTGCAGCCTCATTGAAGAGATTGTCGCGCTGAAGCGCCAGGGCAGGGAGGTCATCCTGGTGACCTCGGGTGCGATCGGACTTGGCAGCGGCAGGCTGGGGGTTACAGGGGATCTCTTGCCGCGGAAACAAGCCTGCGCCGCTGTGGGCCAGGTACTTCTCATGGCCGTTTACGAGCAGGCTTTCAGCAGGTTCCGCGTCCCAGTGGCCCAGCTCCTGCTTACCGAGGAGGATTTCGCAAGCCGGCGGCGCTATCTGAACCTTCGAAACGCGGTTTCCGAACTTCTTACTCTGGGGGTTCTGCCGATTGTGAACGAGAACGACACGGTATCGACCGCCGAGATCGAGATTTCGGGCGGTCGGGCGGGGGCTTTCGGTGACAACGATAAGCTTTCGGCTCTTGTAATGAGCAAGATAGACGGAGAAGTGCTTGTGCTTCTTACCGATGTCGACGGTTTGTATACGGCGCCCGGGCCCCGCCGAGGAGGAAAATTGATCCCGGTGGTCGCGGAACTGGACGAAGAGCTCGGCCGGTCTGCGGGAGGTCCTTCAAGGGGAGGAAGGGGCGGTATGAAGACAAAGCTTGAGGCGGCTCGGATTTGCACCGCCTCAGGCGGTATAGCGGTCATTGCCAACGGCACTATGCCCGGCATTCTGGGAAAACTCTTTTCCGGGGAACCGGTGGGAACGATTTTTGTTCCGAGGCGTCGGCTTTCAGGCCGCAAGCGCTGGATAGCTTTTGCAAGTTCACCTGCCGGCAGAGTTACAGTCACAAACGGAGCGCGGCAGGCTTTGGAGGAGCGGGGCGCGAGCCTGCTTTTTGCCGGAGTAGTGAAGATCGAGGGCGATTTCGAACGCGGCGATGTCGTTGCGATCTGCGATGAAGCCGGCCGCGAATTCGCACGCGGCATGGCGAATCACGGGAGCGACAGGGCGCGCACGCTTATCGGAAAACATTCAAAAGACGTAGCGCGGATAACCCACGAACCTAATTTCGATTGTTTTATAACCCGTGACAACTTGGTTTTGGTACGGCGTTGAGAAGGTTCCGATCCGCGATGCGGAAAGGAGGCTTTATGGCCGGTAAGCAACAGGTACGGGACGGTGAAGACGTACGTGCGGTTGCTGAGCGCGCCCGCAAGGCATACCTGGAGCTCCTGGGGGTAACAACTGCGGAGAAGAACAGGGCGCTTGAAGAAATCGCAGCGGAACTGAAGCGGCGCTCTGCTGTGATTTTTGAGAGCAACAAACGCGATCTGGCTGCGGCCGACGAGCAGGTGAAGGCCGGGGCCATGCGCCCGAGTATAAGGCAGCGTTTGGTTTTCGATGAAAAAAAGCTGGAGGCGGTGACGGCGGGGCTGGCGGACGTGGTGCGGCTGCCGGATCCAAGCGGGCGCGTGCTTTGGGCAATGGAGCTTGATGACGGGCTGGTGCTGCGCAGGGTAAGTTGTGCTCTGGGGGTTGTGGGGGTCATCTTCGAGTCGCGGCCGGATGTGGTGGTTCAAGTCTCGGGGCTGCTTCTTAAGGCGGGGAACGCAGGAATATTGAAAGGCGGAAAAGAGGCCCGCGAAACAAACGAGGCGCTCATGGAGGCCATCCGCGCGGGACTTCAGAAAGCGGGGACCGTACCTGTGGATTCGCTCCAGCTTGTTGAGACGCGCCGCGAGGTGCAGGAGCTTCTTTCGTGCGATGATCTTATAGACCTTTTGATACCGAGGGGAAGCAACGAGCTCGTCAGGTACATTCAGGATAACACCAGGATCCCCGTGCTCGGCCATGCGGACGGTGTATGCCATGTGTACATCCACAGCGCTGCGGATCAGGCCAAAGCTCTGGAAATTGCAGTTGATGCAAAGACGCAATACCCTGCGGTGTGCAACGCCGCTGAGACCATTCTTGTTGACCGCGCCGTTGCAGCCTCCTTTTTGCCTTCCCTTCTAAAGGCTCTGCAGGACAAAGGCGTTGAGGTACGAGGCTGCGAGCGGACGAAAGCCGTTTGCCCTGAAGTGCAGAGCGCGAGCGAAGAAGATTGGTCTACGGAGTACCTGGATCTTGTGGTCAGCGTACGGGTGGTTGAAGATCTCAACGAAGCGGTTGAGCATATCAACCGCTACGGGTCCCATCACACTGACGCCATTGTTACGGAAGACAGAGACGCTGCGGCTTACTTCTGCCGCTATGTGGACTCGGCGGGCACTTTTGTAAACTGCTCGACGCGTTTTTCCGACGGCTACCGGTACGGCTTTGGAGCCGAGATAGGCATAAGCACCAACAAGATTCACGCCCGCGGGCCCGTGGGGTTGGAAGGTATTGTCACCTACAAGTACGAACTTTGGGGCGACGGCCACAAAGTTGCAGATTACGGTTCCGGGAAGCGCTCCTTCACCCACCGCCCCCTTTTGGACCAATAAGCGAGTCGCTGTACCGCTGCGGCCGGCGCTTCAGGGGACTGCGCGGGGAATATTATCGGAAAGGGCGCGAAGGCTCTCTATAGAAATACGACACAGTGCCCGAAGAATTGCTTGAAAGCCTATAAGCTCGAAGAAGGGAGAAGACATGCTCCGGGGAATCTTTGCGATCTCAGCCTTTCTTGCGCTGCATGCAGCTTTGGTTTCGGCTCAGAGCTTGACTTATCCTCCGAGGCCGGGCCCCAGGGAGTTCATAGCTGATGAGGCCGGTCTTATAAAACCCTCCGATGAAATGCGCATTAAAGCCATCTGCGACAAGTTGCTCACGGAGAAGGGCGTTCCGATCGTCGTTGTTACGATAGGCTCTCTTTCGGATTACGGTGCGGCCGGGTGGGATATCCGCGTTTACGCGCAGAATCTGTTCAACACGTGGGGTATCGGTTACGAGAAGTGGAACTATGGAATCCTCCTTCTGGTTTCAGAAGGCGACCGGAAAGCGAGAATCGAGCTTGGAGCCGGCTGGGAGCACCGAAAGGATGCTCAATGCCGCCGCATTATGAACGATTTGGTGATTCCTTACTTCAAAGCGGGCGATTACTCGCAGGGTATTCTCGCCGGTGTACGCGGCCTGGATGCAATGGCAAGAGGCCTTAAGATCCCGAGCCGCCCGCGGCCTTGGTGGCATTACGCCGCGATTTTGGGTTTCTTCGGCCTGCTTGCATTCACAGTGGTTTCGCTCATACGAAGGGGCAGCTCCGGGTGGGCCTGGCTTTTCTGGGGAGTTGTGTTCTCTGTTTTGGGATATCTGCTTTACTCGGCTCTTACCTCTTCTTCCCGGGGCGGGTTCAAAGGAGGCTCTTTCGGAGGTGGATTTTCAGGCGGCGGGGGTGCGACCGGATCGTGGTAGAGTACGCGCAGCGAAGCAACGGAAAGAGGAGCGCCTCAAGCGAGAAGTGCGATCCAAAAGGAGCTTAACATGTTGAAAGCGTCGAGCTTTTTCACGGAGGAAGACCGCAAGTTGGTTGAAAAAGCTGTAGCGGAAGCCGAGGAAAAGACAAGCGGCGAGATCGTTCCTGTTGTGGCCTCAAAGTCAGGCCGTTACGACAGGGCCGAAGACGTCGTAGGCGTCGTCCTGGGGATCGTTATCGTGGCGTTGGTATGGGCCCTTTTCCAGGAAGTACGTGTGGCGCCGGGTCAGTGGGGTGAGGTTTACGAACTTGCGGTGGGTCTTCCTCTCATCGCGGTGCTTTTTGCAGGCGGCTTTGTCGGCGGGGCGCTGCTTGCCACGTACTTTCCCCTTCTTGCTTACCCCTTAATTCCGAAAAAAGAGCTCCGGGAGGAGGTCCAGCAGGCTGCGCGCAGGGCGTTTTTCGAGCACCGCGTCAGGGGAACGAAAGAAGGAACAGGGGTTTTGATCTACGTTTCCCTCTTTGAGCGCATGGTCGTTGTACTGGGCGACGGTGCAATTAGCGCGCAGCTGGGCCGTGAGGATTGGGAGCAAATCCGCGATCTCGTACTTCAAGGCCTCAAAGAGGGTAAAGGAGCGGAAGGCCTTGCGCGGGCGATAAGGCGCGCGGGCGAACTCCTTGCGAAGCATTTCCCGATTCAAAGCGGCGACCGGAACGAACTCCCCAACACATTGCACCTGATCGACTGAGAATCCCGGCTCTCTATCGCCTCATGCAGAAACCACTTTCCGGTTCCTAAAATCAGCCCCGGCAAGCCCCAAGTTCCTCGTCCAATAAATACGGGAGCGGATGGC
>CAZGYL010000280.1:0-6679 GCA_964529985.1 uncultured Planctomycetia bacterium
CAGTCTCCCAGGTCCAGGATAAAGTCCGGCAACTCGAAGATTTCCCCGGCAACAGACACTTCCTTGAGGCGGCTCAGATCGAACTTCCCGGGTGCCCGGAAAAGAGCATCAACGCCGCAGAGGCTGTTCTCCGAAAAAATGCACGGTGCTTCGGGTTTATTCCTCCACAATATACTGTCTACAACGACCAGGTACCCTATTGAATCGGGAAACTCCAAAACGTACCCTGCGGAAGAGCCGTTTTCGACTATCGTCGTGTTGTACAGGCTTACCTGGCCTGAACCGACGTAACAAGCCGCCCCCTCCGGGCTTTCGTTTCCCGCAATCAAAGAATTAAAGATCGCGACCGAGGCTGACGAAGTGAAGATGCCTCCTCCTCTAAAATCGGCTTTGTTACCCGCGATTATCGAGTTGCTGATGATCAAGTAGCCGCCATCCGCTCTGAGACCGCCGCCGGTTTGTAGGCAGCGGTTTCCGATTATGCGGCAGCGTATCAACTGAGCCTTTACTCCCTCCAGAAACACGGCTCCACCGGAGATTGTGCAGAAGTTTCCGCTTAGGGTGCAATCCTCAAGTGTGATCTCTGCTTCTCTGTACACGTAAAGCCCCGCCCCCCAGTTTTCCTGCAACACATTTCCTGTGACGGAACAGTTGGTGAACTTGGCCTTGGAGCCCCGTAAGCAGAAAACTCCACCGCCCAGATTACCCGAGATTACGCAGTTCTTGACCTCTAACCCTTCACCCGGCCAAACAACGAGCTCTCGTTGCGGGGAGCCGGATATGCAAAGGCTTTCGAGAACCACCGCCCGAGGTGAAGTCGTAACAGGGCCTTTAAGAAAGGTTTTCTCTCCGCCGGAGCCGCGCAGACGTTGTACGGCAAAGGCCAGAGCAGCTCACAGTTCCGATATTCTCCAGGCGCCAATTGAACGATATATGAGATTTGCGCAGTCCGCTCGGCTTGAACCGTACCCAGGTTTGCGCCCATATTTTCCCCGTCGCTTGCAGCCCCGGAACACGGGGAATTAGCCGAAAGCGCGAAACTATAGCCTTCAAAAAGCTCCTGGAGAGAAGCAAAAGGATTCTCGGGGGTTCCGTCCCCGCCCGGCGCCGCCGAAGGATCTGCAAATACGGTCTGCGTGTTTCCCCAACCCCAGAAGAGGGGATCGGTGTTTATGTTGCCGGTACCGGGTGGAACTTCTTCGCTCTGCACGCAGGAGTACGAGAATTGCGGGGGATCGCCCTCTTTGGTTTTGAAAAGCTCCCCCGAATTGTCCCAGATTATCGAATCGCTGAATTCCACAGAAGCATTGTAAAGCGACAGGACGTACTTCTGCCCGAAATTAGCGCTTATTGTGCAGTGTTTGAAAGTCGTACTGCCTCTTCCCAGAGATATAACCACCCCTTTCGGCGACTGAATGTTGGAGACAATGGTACAGTCCAAGAACTGAACTTCGCCTTCCCTTGAGGGGCCCGAGTATATCACGGTGCCGCCTGCGTTTCGTGCGATAAGGCAGCGCTCGAAACGGGCGCTGCCGTCACACAAAATAGTCAAGCCTGAAACGTACATGGCGGATAGTAACCCGTTTTCTACTATGGAGCTTTCAACTGCATGCAAAAAGCTTCCCCTGCCGATTGAAACCGCAGGTTCACGCAGCGGGCCTCGGTTCCGCTTGATTACGCAGCGTTCGAGCGAAACTTCCGCCCCTTCTTCTGCAATAACGCCGCCCTGGAGATTTCCCTCCACCGACGACTCTACAAGGCGCAGGGAACCACCGCTCCGGCAGAGAATACCTTCACCTCAATTATTCTTGAAAGCGCAGCGCTCGGCCGTAAGCTTTTGGCCTCCGAGGACTTCCAATCCCGCCTTCTTGCTTCCGGCTATGGTGAGATCTCTCAAGACGATCTCGTTTCCCAAGAATCCTGTCTGTCCCACAAGAAAGGTGTTATCGGCGCCTTCTCCCTCGATCGCTTCAAAGGGCAGATCGGGAAAAGGCTGAGGGCCGACTTGATAGGTTCCGGCTTTAAGCCTGACGGTTGGAGAAGTGGGTGAGGTACAAGCGGCGACCCCGTTGAAAGCCCCCATATTGGATCCATTTTCGCCTTTACCCAGGCATGGCGAACTGGTGCAGAGAGCAAGGTCGTATGCTTCAAAGAGCGAGCTGAGGTCGGAAAGAGGCGCCTCGGGCGATCCATCTCCACCGGGGGCCGCATTCGAGTCTACAAAAATCTCTTCTCTGCCGGCCCACCCCACGAAAAGCGGATCCTCCGCAATGTTGCCCTCACCCGGATAGACCTCACCGGTATCAAGGCAGCTTCGAGAAACACTGATATCCGCATTGTTTTCAGAGGCGAAGTAAGGCCCGATGTTTTTCCAAAGTATGCTGTCCCGGAGGATCAATCGGCCGGTGCTTGTGATTTCAAAGAAAGAGGGAGCGCGGTTGCCGACAGCCGTTATGTGACTCAAAGCCAGCGTGCCGCCCCTGATGACCGCTATTGCCGCCTGATCGGAACCGTTACCGACAAGATTCAGATTTGAGCCTGTTATAGAGGCCGATTGAGAAAGCGTGAACGCTTTACCGTTGGCGAATATGGCGCAGTTTTTGAGCTCGGCGCCGGCGGAGTCTTTACCGTAAAGCACGGCCTGGTTGTTTTCGAAACGGCAGTCCCGTACATCCGCCTGTGCGTCGTCCAATAGACTCAAAACAGCCCTGCCGTTCTTGAACAGACATTCTGACGTGATGAATCGGCCGTTCTCCCTGGCGACAACCATGGCGGCCGCTCCACCCATCGCCGTACATTTTTCCAGTCTCAGGATTCCCTCACCCTCAACGCGCATGTGCCCTAGGATGAAATGAAACTCGTCGGGAAAGCGTATTATGCAATCTCTAAATGTCGCTTCAGCCCGGCCGAGGACCACCGTGCATTCAACCGAATAGGTCAGATTCCGGAACTCGGTGCCTCTATGGAAAAAGGAAAGCGATTTCACGGATAGCTCAACTTCCTGGGAGGAGGCGCCTTCCAAGGGTGGGAGGGGAACGTAAAAGCCGTAGTAGGTTAATGTATAAGATCCCGGCGCAATGTATATTTTGACTGTCTGCGGGAGCCCCGGAGCCGGGCTGGGAAACGCAGGTCCCATGTCACTTCCGCCTTCGCCGCTTCCTCGACAAGGGGATTCGGGTCTGAGGGCGAAGCTGAAGGAAGCCAGGGCCTCATCAAGCCCTCTGTAAGGTGATTCTACGGTTCCATCTCCTTTTTCGGAGGTGGAGGAACTTACGAAGACCACCTCTTTTCCCCAGCCTTCGAAAGCGGGGTCTGCAGCGATGTTGCCTTCGCCGGGGGGAGCCGGCCCCTCATCGAAGCAGCTGTGTGTTATTTGAGGTGCCGAGTCATCGTCGACATTCAGAAGCTCTTCGGGGTTGTAGGCGAAAATACAGTTTTTGAACTCGGGCGATGCACTGCGGCAGTAGATTATTCCCCGTTCCTGCCAGCACGTATTCCCGCAGATGGTACTGTTCGTTATATGAACGGCGTCAGTACCTGTGCACAGCAGGACGGAGCCCATAGCCGCCCGGTTTCCCAGAATAAGGCACTGCTTCACTTCCGCCTGCGATTCCCTGCACTCAAGCGCCCCACCCAAATTGCGCTCTATCCGGCACTCCTCAAGCATAATGCTTGATCCAGGGCCGCAGTAGATGCCCCTTGTGCGGTTGTTCAAGATTTGAACCTTTTGAAGTACTGCCGTTGCAAATTCCGCACAGTCAACCGCTGCATGCAAGGCGGTACCGGAGCTGCTCGCGTTTTCAATCCTCGCATTGATTACCGTCACCTTGGAGCCTCTGGGGCAAAAAAGACCGCCTCCCGAGGTAGAAGCGCTTCCCTGGAACACCAGACCGTCGAGGATTACATCCCGGACGCCGGCTCCGACGGTAAGCGCGGGTCGCTTTTCGTCAGCCACGATTACCACGGTGTGGAGCTCGGGATTACGCTGCTCAAGTTCAGTCTCTCCGCCTGCAAATCCTCCATAGATCGACACCGCTCTACCCACCGAAAGTGATCCTCGGTACGTCCCCTCAGCGATCCAAATGGAATCGCCTTCCGCGGCCCGCAACAGGGCGGACCGTATGGTGGGAAGAGCTCTGTCCCAGGAAGAACCATCCCCTGAACCGTCACGCCGCACGTACCACACGGAAGCGTGAAGCTTCGGTCCCGGTAGAGCCGTTCCGATCATTAGCGCCAGAACACCCAGTCCGATCGTTCTCATCTTTCGCGCTCCGAAAGTCCGCAGATCTCCAATTCGCCTCTTGTGCTTCTTGCGCATTTTCTCTGCAGTCAACGGCACTCTATTCCGTCCGGGGTGGGATCTATCCCGGGGTCAGGAAAAGGAGCCGGGCAAGGCGGCCCGCTTCGGAACAGATATGTCGCCAGGTAGAGGACGTCCGCGAGATCCAACTTACCGCTGTCGTTTGTGTCGAAAGCGTCCTCACAATTCAAAGGTTGCGAAAGACCGAAAAGGCAATAGGCGATATGGATCACGTCGTCGAGGGTCAACCTTCCGTCTGCATTTGCGTCGCCGCGAACGAAGCGGTAGCCGACCTCAACCGTATGGGATACCAAAAGGGAATTCCCCGGCTCGCCTTCCGCCGGGCCCTGCACGGTGCATGTGACCTCATAGAGCCCGCTGCGGCGGAAGCAGTGCAGCGGTTCAGGATCTTTTGAGAAGGAACCGTCTCCGAAAACCCAGTAGAACGAGCTAAGAAAAGGACTCGCCTCAGTGCTTCTGAACCTGACACAGAGGGCATCTTCCGGCACTGCTTCAGCCTCGAAATCGTAAGAAAGAGGAGGATAAACCCAGATTTCATGAGTAACCTGAGCCTTTCCGGCGCGGTTTTCGGCGCTCAAAGTGACGGAAAAAAGCTGGAGTTCATTCCCTTCTACTCGGTAGGTATGCACCACTTTTTCTCCTTCTGCATAGGTTCCGTCGCCGAGATCCCATTTCAGAACCAGTCCCGTGGTTTCGGTCTCGCCGGTGTAAGACAGAGTAACCGTGTGAGGTGTATATCCCCTCGGCCGGTCGATAACGAATTCCGCCGTAGGGGGTTCGATACTGTGGTTCCAGAAAACCAAAAATCCCCGCATTATCAATTCAGGAAGTTCGTCTCCGTCCAAATCCCGTAGAAAAACAGGCTCTACCGGGAAGACGTCGTTGAAGAGAAAAAGGTCCGATTCCGCAAGAGGATCGTCACTTGATCCCCAAAGCGTGGCCAAATAGCGGTCCTGGTTGGGATTCTGGACGTCAATGGACACTTCGGCCACCAGGTCCTTAAAGCCATCGCCGTTTACATCGCCTACCAAAAGCCATCTCACAGAGAAGTTCCGAAGGAAACGGCGCGGGGGCGAAAATGCGTTTCCGGTACCGAAAAATGCAACAATTCCATACCCTCCGTGCCCCACGACAAGGTCCGGAGATCCGTCGCCGTTGAAATCATCGAACGCAAAAGCCGCTGCCATGGCTTTGAAGTCCGAAGGAAGTCTCAGATCCAAGGTCTTGGTTTCTCGAATACCTCCCTCACCGCAGTAAATGATACGCAGTTGTGAATAGGTAGGTTGATATATGATGTCCGAGAACCCATCGCCGTCGATATCATGGGCGTACGTTCTGGTTGAGGCTGCGGCTATAGGCAAGCTGAAAATCCTGGAAAAAGGTGGATCCTCCCGGGGCAGGAGCCTTTGAACCCCTAAGATGCGGCTCGAACCGGGCCGCAATTCTCGTATGATCATAGCAATGTCCTGAACGCCGTCATTGTCGAAATCGCCGACCGAAAAACTCCCGTCCTCGGGAGAACCTGGGAAATACGTCAGCTTATAGAACGGGAAGTGGATTACGTTCTCGAATGTACCATCGGGTTGTTGCAAGACAAGATCGAGCTGAGAATGGTTCATCCCCAGCGCATCAAGGAGTCCATCGTTATTGAAATCCAAGACACGAAGCGTGTGCAGTAAATCGTCGTCTTTGAAGTCCAAAAGAACCGTCGAGTACTCCGAAGGCGGCCTTACAAGTTCAGGTCCTCCGAAGCGGGCTACGCCTATCCAGCAATCCGCTCCGAGATGCCGCATAAAACAGAGAGCCTGATCAGAGTGCTCTGTGGTCTTTACCCACCCCAAGCATATTTCCGGGATCAGATAAGAGCGGGTTCTCTGCGCGAAACCTTTCTCCGATCCCGGGAAAAAGCCCACGGTATTCGCATAAGGGATAACCAGGTCCGATTCACCGTCTGCGTTCATGTCCACCACAAAAGGAATATGGCCTGCGGGTCTTTGCGGGTCTTTCAAGACTTGGGCGTAGAGATCGTCCATGAGGCGTACAAGGGTTTTAGCTTCCCAATCCAGCTCATAGAGGCTTACTTTGCTGCACCGCGACTGACTGCCGAGAAGCTCCAACTTCCCGTCTCGGTCTTTGTCAAAAGCGCGTAAGGTTTTCGGAAGCCAGAGATCTCCGGTCTCGGTCTTTATGTGGACCGGATCTTCGAAAACACCGCCTCCGGCGTTTCGAATCACAGAAAAGAACTTATCAAGGACGTCAGAGACAACGATGACGTCGCGCAGCCCGTCTCCGTCGGCGTCCAGGCACCAAGCGTAGCGAGGAGAATCTTCTAATTCGAATTCAGAGATAAGTTCGTGC
>CAZGYL010000281.1:0-6677 GCA_964529985.1 uncultured Planctomycetia bacterium
CAGTGTTCGGTCACGAACCAGAACATGATTCTACGAATCATGCACGCTTATATAGTGCCAGAGAATTTTCCGCCTCCAAACCGCCGGCGGCCCTTGCTAAGAGCCGCCCTATCTCGCATGATAGCGGGTGCATGAAAACGGCAGATCCGCTGCGACTTCCTTTCTTCAGCAGAGCGGCCAATGGGTAGGCTTTGGGATTACGTCGTACTTACGGCTTCAAACGACCGTCAAGCCGAATGGTACAGGCTGCAAATTGAAAAGCGCCGCACTCTCGGCCTGCTGAGCTCCTTCCGTGAACCGATCGTTGCAGCCGATCCCAAAGGCAAACGTCTAGGAAGCGGAGGCAGTACTCTTTTCTGCCTCATGGAAATCCTCAACAGAGAAGCGGCGCACGGCTCGGGCTCCAGGGGCGGAAATCTCTGGCGGGAAATCCTTCAAGACCTTCGGATCCTTATCATCCATGCAGGCGGAGATTCAAAAAGCCTGCCGGCCTACAGTACTTGCGGCAAGATTTTTCTTCCGCTTCCGGGGCACGCGGATCTGCCTATACCGGCTGCGCTTTTCGACAAGCTGGTGCCGCTTTATGCGCAAGTTCCTCTTGAGCTGGGAAATATCTTGGTTGCACGTGGAGATACCCTCGTACTTTTTGATCCCGAAGAGGTCGATTTCAGCAGGCCGGGAATCACGGCGCTCGGCGCCAGAGTGTCCCCTCTCGAATCAACGCGCCACGGAGTTCTCCACCCGGGTCCCGGAGGCTCCGTGCGACGGTTTGTTCAAGAGCCGCCGGTTCCGGACCAACAAAGCGAAGGAGCGCGGGATCAAAGCGGCCTCTCTGCATCCCACCCTTCCGTATTTCACTCAGGTGTAATGAGCCTCTCAGCCGAAGCGGCGGTAGCCCTGCTTGAAGCTTTCGACGCGGTGGAGGACGAAGCAGGTCGGATAGGCTGGCGGCTTAGCACCTGGAAAGCGGTACTTTCACACGGAATCGACCTTTACCGAGAGATCTGCTGCGCCTTGGGAAACGAGGCCACACCCGACTACTATGTAACCACCTGCAAAGAGAGCGGCTCAACATGGAGCGAGGAAGATCTACGCCGTATGGCAGAACGCCTGAAGGGCATTCCTTTTTGGGTCAGTGTGCCGGAAAGCTGCCGATTTCTCCACTTCGATACAACCCGCCGGTTGATAACGAGCGGCCGCCGCCTCCTTCAAAACAACGGGATCTCAATAGGGGAAAAGGAAGTGATAGCGGTTAATTCGGTTGTGCGCGGAGCAGGTGCGGTTAAAGGGGGACCGGCATGGTTGGAAGGAACCAAAGTGCAGGCGTTGCTTGAGCTGGGAGGAGAAAACGTACTGTGCGGCCTTGATGTTGAATCGCGCTTGCAGGTGCCCGCCGGTATTTGCGTAGACCTTTTCCCGGGGCGGCGCAGAGACGAAAGCCCTTGCTACTTCTTGAAGATCTACGGGATCAACGACAGATTCAAAGACCCCGTGGGAGAAGGAACCACATTCTGCAACATGCCCTTTGAGAAATGGCGCTCCGCAATGGGCGTTCAAGTTTGCGAGGTTTGGCCGGACGAAAAAGAGGAAACCAAACGGACACTTTGGAATGCAAGGCTCTTTCCCGCACTCTCGCAACCGAGCGAAGCCGCAAGCTGGCTTCCCCTTTCGAACCCATACTCGGCACCCGAGGCCCTCAAGGAAGCTTGGCGGGCGGCTGAGCGCTACAGTCCGGCTGAGATCTCCTCTCTTGCGGACAATGAAAAATTCAGCAGCAGGCGTGATAAGCTGCGTGTAGAAAGTTTGGATCTGAGCGGTCTCCTTAGATCTCACAAGGCTCTTTCCGCAGCTTCACTTACCTACTTGTTGGCCTGTTGCCCGGATCGCACAAACCGTTTCGCCCGCACTCTCCGTACCCTTACTTCCCTTTTCGGCGAAACGCCTGGCTCTCAACGCGCCCGCCTTTTCGAACAGGCCCGCCTCCTTCATGCGGTGGGCACTTCGGTCGCAAGGCTTTCCGTTCGGCTGCGCCACCAGACGTTCGGAACTCTTTTTCCGCACCTCAGCGAAGAGCTCCCTCTACACGTCTGCAAGCTCCTTGAGAGCTTCGGGCTGCCCGTGGAGGCGAAAACAACGTGCCGTAAATGGAGCGCACTGGCCCGCAAGCGTGCATGGGATCTTCTTGCTTCGTGGGTAAAGGAGAAATTCACGGTGCCGCTTTCAGAGGGCGGAGCCCGTCTTGAACCTGCAAGAGTTTACGCATTCAGCGCTCCGGCTTGGGTCCCGCTTATCGGAGATCTCTCACTCCTTCCGCCGTTTGCGCAGAGCTCTGGCGGTTCAGCTCTCGTTTGCGCCTGCGCACTTGATGGTAAAGCAGCGCTTTATTTAACGGTGCAACCCCTCGAAAAGCCCCTGCTGCGCATTACGTTCGAAGGGAAAACAGTTGAGCTTTCAGAACCGCTTATATGGCCGGGACCTATCCATGACGTTGAGACCGCCCCGGCGCACCGTCCGGGTCCAGAAAAAAGCACCGGCTTCCAGCGGTTTCTGAGCCCTTTGAGAAGCGCGCTTACTTTAGCCGGGCTTGCGGCGGAAATCGAGAATGGTGAACATCCCACGCGGAAGGAAGAGCCTTCCTTGTGGGAGCTCCTCAAAAGAAGCGGTATGGGCCTTGCGATCACCGTCTCAGGAGGTCCTTTGTACTCGGAACGCCTGGGCTTGGACGTGGCCCTCGGTTTTTCGCTTCGACAAACCGCCTCTCTCTTCTTAGGACTGAAACGCTCGAACGAGGAAACAGCTTCCGACATGGTGAAAAGCGCTCCGCCCCGGCTCGCGGTCAAGGCGGCTGCACAAACCCACCGCTTGTTTTCAGGAGGAGTTCTGCTCGAGAGAATAAGTCCCAATGACGAGGTTCCTCCCGTGCTTTGCCGTGCGGACCAAGAAGGCGAGGTCTTAAAGAACCGCCTTCTGCTTGTCGTCCGGCCTGCTGAACCCGGCTCTGAGGCCTCCGAGACCTGGATCGTGGCTCAACTTTTGGACAACGATCCCACCGTGATCACGCTCTTGGAAGAAGCAGCGCGTCTTGCAGAGGCAGGGATTGAGGCTCTGGAAAAAGGAGATCCTGTCCGCCTGGGGCGCATTCTGACCGAAGCCGACAGGCTGAACTCGCAACTTTTGGGACTCGGGCCGGACCCGCTGCTTCAGGAACTTCTTTCACGGTACAGAAAAGAGATTCTTGCAGGCTGCCGGATCACGAATCGCGTTTCCGTCGTTTTGTGCTCCTCCGGAAGGGCCGCCCGAAAGGTTTGCAAATCGGCGGAAGCCCGCTTGAAAGCAGACGGGGCTGTGTTGCACTTCCTGTTCGAAGCGGCCGAAGGTCTTGCATTTGAGAGGCTGGAAAAAGCATGAGGTACTTTCTCGCCCTTCTCGCTTGCGCATCGGTGTGCGCCTCGGGCCGGGCCGGAGCTTTGGAGTGGCGCTGCGGCGCGGTTGAGGTGGACATTACACCTCGGAGCCCTATCTGGCTTGCAGGCTATGCCGCCAGGACCAGGCCATCAGAAGGCGTCTTGCTGCCGATTCATGCGAAAGCCGTCGCCCTGGCATGGGGCGATGGAGAACCCTTTGTAATCGTGAGCGCCGAGCTTTGCGAACTGCCGGGGTTCTTCTCCGAAAGCCTTGCCTCGAGACTTAAGGACAGGTTCGGGTTGAAGCGCTCGCGGCTTCTTCTGGCCGTTACACACACCCATTCTTCACCCGCCGTCACTTCCCGGCTCCTGCCCGTCGCTTATCCCCTCCAGGAGGACCAACGCAACCGGATCGCTCAATACAGCCGCTTCCTTTGCGACAGTTTCTTTAAAGCCGCCCAGAAAGCTCTGCTGAACATGCAACCGGCGCGTGTGACGCTCCACCGCGCCCGAGCTTACTTCGCCCGCAACAGAAGGCACGTAAACCCTGACGACCCGGTCGATACTGATGTTCCTGTTTTTAAGATAACGTTGCGCGGCCCGCCGGGCTCAAGACGGCGTGAAGTGATCCTTTTCTCCTATGCGTGCCACAATACCACCCTTATGAACTACCTGGTATCGGGTGACTATGCGGGCTTTGCGCAGGCCTTTATACAAGAGAGGTATCCGTGCTGCACGGCTGTTTTTCTAAGCGGATGCGCAGGGGACATAAATCCCTATCCGAGAAGATCCATTGAGCTTTGCCGCATGCACGGTTTGGCTTTGGCCGACTCGGTATCCCGGGCGTTGCGCCGCCCCGGTCTGGAGGTCAGAGGGCCGCTGCGATCGCATTTAACGTGGGCGGCCCTTCCTTTCGAGCGCATACCGACATGGAAGGAACTTCTTGAAGAACAGCGCAGCAAGAACCCGTACACTGCGCGTCGCGCCCGAAGATTGCTCAAGGATATTCAAAGCGGTATGGGCCCTGAAGGAGCTTACCCTGTTCCGGTGCAGGCGCTTGTCTTCGGTGAAAGGGATCCCGTCCTTCTCGTGGCTTTGGGAGGCGAAGCGGTTGTGGATTACGCCCTGAAGATCAAGTCCCGCTTCGGAGAACGCAGAACCGTGGTCGTCGCTTACTCGAACGCGGTTCCCGGCTATATTCCCACAGAGCGTATTCTTAAGGAAGGCGGTTACGAAGGCGGAGGGGCTCAGCTTTACTACTGTTTTCCTTCACGCTGGAAGGGTGGAGTGGAAGGGCTGATCCTCAACGCTGTTTACCGTTCGCTGCGGGCGGCGGGCCTTAAAGCTTCGCAAGGCCGCTCAAACCGCCGGCATGCTCGGGCCACCGACCGCCGGGGCTTATGATTCATACCCTTTTTGCAAGAAGCCGGGCGTTTCGTTTGGTCTTTACGATCGCTTCTGCAATATCTTCCATGTCACGCTTCTCACCAAGAAGCAAAGCTTGGAAGAACCAAACCCCTTCGTCGCAAAGCTTGTCGTTTTCAGGGCACTGATTCCGCTCAAGCCACCTCTTGTACAGATTCGGGCCGTAAATGCGGCGGTACCCCCTCGATTCGAAACAACGCTTCAGAAACGGCTCCTTGTTAAGCGGCCTGTAGCCTCCCGAGCAAGGGACGCCTTCGGCGCGGAGAGCTTTCAGAAATCCGTTCCTGGATAACCCGGCGAAAGCTTCGGAGTCATACCTGAACATGTAAAGGTGATAAGCGTTCCGCGTAGTACCGGGGTACGGCTGCGCGGGATGAATACCCGGAATTTGGTTGAGCATTTCCGTCAAATAGGCAGCGTTTCGGGTTCTGCGTTCGGTCTGCTCGCGCAGTCGTGTCATTTGAGCCAGAAGCAGTGCGCCCTGATATTCCGTCATACGCACGTTGGATCCCGGAAACGGGTATGCAAAGCCGTACCTCCCTCGCCGCGCCCGGCCGTTCGTGTTGAAAGACCAGGCAAGCTCATAGAGCTTCTCATCATTTGTTATGAACATCCCGCCTTCGCCCGAGGCGAGATTCTTGGTCTCCTGAAAACTGAAACAACCTATGGTTCCAAGGGTTCCTACACATTTCCCGCGCCACTGCGCGAGGTGCGCCTGGCATGCATCTTCAACCACCGGGAGATTGTGTTTCCGCGCAACGGAAAGGATGGTGTCCATGTCCGCAGGAAGCCCGCCGAGGTGAACCGGCAGAATGCATCGCGTCCGCTCTGTGATCGCCCGCTCAATCTTACGCGCGTCGATCTGAAAACTCCTGCGGTCGGTGTCAACAAAGATGGGAAGAGCGTACCTGAGTACGACCGCATTGACTGTGGCTACAAATGTGTAAGGAGGAACTATTACTTCGTCGCCGGGGCCGATATCCAAGACATTTATCGCAGTGAAAAGCGCGTTCGTTCCGTTGGTCGTAGCAACGCAATAGCGGGCACCAAGGAGCTGTGCGAAGGCTTTTTCAAAAGCCGACACCCGGTGCCCTCCTATCCGGCACCACCTGCGGGACTTCAGCGCGGCGACCCAGGCCTCAACGTCTTTTTCCCCGACGACGGGCCAGGAGGAAAAGGGCTTCTTGCGCACCGGCTTTCCGCCGAGACAAGCAGGTTTTTCAGCCTCTTTGGACCACAGAACAGGACCCGCCGCAGCACCGGCACCCAATCCGGCAAGGAAACGCCGCCGTTCGACCCTCATGGCACTCCTCCTTCTGCAGGAAACCGTCCGGGAGAAACCTCCAGGCATACCGTACACGGGGGCAGGTGTGCGGTCAATGTCGGCCGGGCTCCCGGCCCTCCGACCCCCTCCGGGCTCTCAGAGTCCGCACAGCTTCATAAAGCGTGATGGCTAATGCGTTTGCAACGTTCAGGGAGTCAACTTCAGGAGCCATGGGAATGGAAAACAATGCCTCGCAAAGCTTAAGGGCACCCGTTGAAAGGCCCGCCCCTTCGGAGCCGAAAACCAGGCACAGCCGGCGGTCGGGTTCACCCAAGAGCTCCGAAAAATCCTCTGTCCCTCCCCTCGGCACGGTACCTATTAGACGCACGTGGAAATTCGCCTTCAGCTCCTCCAACGCATCGTAAAGGTTTCCCGCCCTGTGAATTCGCAGCGCCAAAGCGGTCCCTTGAGAAACTCTGATGCTTCTGCGCAGAAACGGACTGCAGGAATCAGGTCCTACTATCAAACCTCCGACTTCGAAAGCAGCACAGTTACGAAGGATCATGCCCATGTTTTCGGCGTCG
>CAZGYL010000282.1:0-6676 GCA_964529985.1 uncultured Planctomycetia bacterium
ACGCTATCCGGCGGCAGCAGGGGTGCTTTCAGGCTGTGGAGCCGCCTGCGTGGTTCCAAGAAGCCAAGCAATCTGATAGGGCTTCAGGGTGAGTTTCCGCCGGCCGCCGTTAAGAGGCCTTCCCTTCACAAGATCACGCCATGCGCCGAATCCTGCCCTCGAAACTATGGTGCCGGAAAGAGTAAGTGAAACCGCCCTCGGCGCCAGATTCGCAACGGCAAGAACCGCCTCGGACCCATCAGGTGCGACTCTTTCAATTGCAAGAAGTTCCGGGCAGGTATCCAGAATCCGCTCCTGAGCGCGAGGGTGAAACGCCCGGTGGCGGACCCGAAGCCGCAGAAGCCGGAAGAATCTCCGCAGCAAATGAGCGCCAGGCCCTTTGCCGGCCAAAATCTTCTGCTCGACCTCTTCGGCCTTCCACCTGCACCTGCGGTTCTCTACGGAGCTTGCATTCCATACGCTCAGAAGCGCAGGAAGGTACACCGACGGAACTCCGGCTAAAGCAAGCGGAATGACCTGTGAACAGAAGAGCCGTTCAAAGGCAAGCCTTTTTTGCCCATCAAGACCTTTTTCAAAAACATACCGCGAAGGGAAGCCTGAAAGCTCCGCCTCAGGAGCGCCTCCGCCGGACTTCCTTCCGTTCGCAAAGGCCAGAAGCTCCTTGAGCTCTTCGCTCGAAACGAACTCCTGAAGCAGCCACGGAACCAACTCCCCTTCAGCCGCTGTCGGATTGACCCACAGGCTCAACCACGGAGCGCGGGCAGTACGAACCAGGTATTCCCGCAAAGTTGTCGCATCTCCACGCAAAAGCGCATCTGATATCAAGACAGGCAGGGCGGGCCTTCCCACAAGATGGGGCCCCTTTCCGATCCCTTCGGGCTCGGGGCTGCCAGCGGCCGCAGGAGGGCAATCCACAATAAGCGTCACATGCGGGGCCACCATGTCGAAGAAATCGCGCAGCAGCGCCATTACCTCGTGGACTTGCGGCAGGTAAAGGCAAGTGGTTCCTTCCTCCTTCCACAGGTACGGAGTGCCCCAGATGCGAAACCAAGTTGCACCGTGCGCCAAATACCCGAACAAGATATCAAGGAAATCGAAAAGCACGTTCGGGTTCCGCCAATCAAGATCCACCGAATCCCCGCCGAAAGTGGACCAGACAAAGCGTTCGCCGTAAGGGGTGTTCACAGGACGAAGAAGCGGGCCTTCCCCGGGTCTTATCACTGCAGCGGTATCGGCATTCGGATCGCTCTCCCGGAAATACTCGCGGTATGGAGCGATCCCGCTTTCGTAATCCTGAAACCACGATGAACGGCGCGAGACGTGGCTTGCGACCAAATCCAACATCAGCGGCCAATCGGAAGCGAGCTCTTCCAAGTCGCTCCAAGTGCCTATGCTCCCGTCCACCTGCCGGTGATCGCGGATACTGAAACAGCCTTCGGAACTTGAACGGTAAAGCGGCAAGAGGTGCAGCGTGCTGAAAGTGCCCTTCAACCGCCGCTTCAGGAATCGGTGAAGGGTGCCGAGCGGAGTCTTGCCCTCGCCCTTAAGTACATCCCCGTAAGTCGTCAAGACAGCGGTGCGCTCAGTGGGCGTAAAAGGTTCCGTATCAGCGGCCACTCCAACGCCGTACCTGCCCACAAGCATTGCAAGCCGTTCCACACACTGGTGGCACTCTTCCCCGAAGAGCCGTTCGAATCGGCCGCGCAAGCGGCTGATAAGCGGCGCGACCAGATATTTTATCGCCACAGGAAACGTCCTCCGTTCTCAGCGTGACTGTCCCGCTACGTTCGAAATCAGAACACGAAGGCGGCGGCGCAAAACTCCGTAGCTGTAAAACTGCGTCGCCGTCCTGAAATTGTGTTCCGTCACCTCGTGCCGGTACCCTTCGTCCTCAAGAAGACGTTTAACCTCCTCCACTACGCTCTTGGTGATGAACCCGTCCATAACAGGCACTTTGAACCCTTTCGGTTCGATATCCCGGGCGAAAATGCCGTACCTGTTTATCAGCACCGGCACCCGGAAATACACGGCTTCGAGAAAAGCGTTTCCGAAGCCTTCGTACAAACTCGGGTATGTTACAAGCCCGGCGTGGGGATACAAATCCCACAAGCTGTAAATCTTCCGCCCCTCGCTGTCCACACGCCGTCGCTCCGAAACCCGAGTCGAAACGAATCTTATATCCACACCGGCGTTCTCGGCCCTTTCCCTGAGCATTGCCTCATATTCAAGTCCCTCGTCACCGGCCTCGTGTGAAATGACAAGTTTGTAGCGCTTATCACCGAGCCGCTGCACGAGCTCTATGGCGTGTTCAATGCCTTTCCGGGGTACGACCCGGGTCGGCTGGAGAATCATTACATCCTCGGGCTCCAGGCCCAAATCCCTGCGTACGTCGGCCGCAAAGCCGTCAATGGGCCCGGGAGGGTGCTCGAAATCCAGCACGTTCGGGACCAAAAGCGAAGATAAGCCCCGTCTCCAGGAAAGCTCCTCCTGGGCGGCCTGGTTGATGACCACATGCTGCACCATTGCATGACGCGGCGGAAACGCCATATCGAGGTAATCGCTTACCGCGTTTACCGAGAATCGGGTGCGTTCCCAATAAAAATCATGGTGATGGCCGATGCAAGGGAATCGTGTCTCAGCAAGAAACTCCGTGATCGCGATGCCCAGCGGAATATGCATGGGTATGCTGAGTGCATTTTCAACAACCAAGAAGGTCAAGTCAAATTTCTTGACAAATTCATAAAGAGTGCTTTTGAGGTAACGAGCCAAATCATGAATGCGTTCGGTCACATGCGGCGTGCGGGTCGTGCGTCCCCAAATGCGGCGGTTTATCCATACATTTTCGGAATGACCGAAGAACGCTTCAGGTATGCATAAACTGACATCAGGTCCTCGATCCAACCTGCCGCCGTACCAATAACTCACGTGGCCCAAATCCCACAGAACCTGCGCCCATTTAGCGCTTTCAAGAGACACGCCGTCTGTGCCTGCAAATCTCGTTGATACGAATCCGATTCGCTCGGACATGTGTTTCCCAGCCCTATCGCCTTTTTTCCAGTTCTTTAAGGCCCAAAAGGCTCCGTCTGTACACTTTTATTGACACCGCGGCGGAAGCGCCTATAATGACACCTTCGCCTGAAAAACCGTGCCCCCCGGCACGGCCCGTCCTTCGCCCGGGCCGCATAAGGCTGACGAGCGCATCGAACCGTGAGAGGGTTATGCCGGTGTCCGACGATTTTAGAGCCGTATTAGACTCGCTGCCACGATATCGCGAAGCAGCCCGGAAATTGCGGGATTTGCTGCTTGCGAATCTGGTCATGATCGGCGAGATCCCGGCTCCCACGTTCGGCGAAGCCCGGCGGGTTGAATTCCTCTGCCAGAGGTTCGCTGAATGCGGCCTGCAGAATGTAGCGCCGGACGAAACCGGCAACGCTTTGGCCGTTTTACCCGGCTCGGGAGACGGCGAACGGTCCATAGTAATTGCAGCACATGCTGATACGGTTTTTTCGGAACATACCAACCAAACCGTATCACTGAGAGCCGACCGTGTCATAGGCCCTGCGGTCGCTGATAACAGCCTCGGGTTGGCTGTCCTCGCCACGCTTCCCCCGCTTCTTGAGGATCTCGAACTAACCCTTCGCTCGAATCTCATTCTTGTAGGCGCCGTGCGCAGCCTCGGCCGGGGCAACCTCCAGGGAATCCGCTTCTTCCTGGACAATAATACCATGCCGATTGCTGCAGGGATCTGCGTGGAAGGAGCGCAGCTGGGCCGGTTGAGCTTCGCCTCCAACGGCATGGTGCGCGGGGAGATCACGGTAAAGCTGCCCGAGGAGTACGATTGGACAAGGTTCGGGACCACAAGCGCGGTCATGGTGCTGCACACAATAGTTGAGCGGATCGGCCAGATTCCTCTTCCGCAACAACCACGCTCTCGTATTGTTATCGGTTCCGTGCATGCAGGCAACTCATTTAACAGGATCCCCACCCATGCGGTTCTGCGTTTTGAGGCTCGAAGCGAATCCGGGGAAATCGTCAAGGAGATCCGCCAGCGCATTCAGGACATTGTACTGGATGTGTCCTCCAGAACGCGCGCACAGGTTGAACTTGATATCCTTGCTGCATGTGAGCCCGGCGGGCTTGAGTTCTCCCACCCGCTTGTGAGGTGCACAAACTGCATACTGAGCGCGCTGGGGATAAAGCCTGAGGTTTCACCGAGCATCTCCGACCTCACGGCGTTCATAGCCCGCGGCATCCCGGCGGTAACCGTTGGAATCTCAAGGGCCGAAAATCTCAACGAGTTGAACGAATCCGTTGAGATCGAACCGATGGTCACCGGTGTTGCGCAGCTTCTGGCCCTGATTACAGCCGTGGACGGAGGTCTGTGCGATGACCATTGAGCAGTGGCTCCGCTCCAACACTTTCCACCATTCGGCTTTCTGGGACTTGAAAGCCCTGGTTGACAAAAAGGAGCAACAAGGGCTCACCATATCCTTGTGCATCCCTACCTACAACGAAGAGAAAACCATCGGCAAGGAGGTGGTGCTCTTCCGCTCCGAGCTCATGCTCCGTTATCCGCTTCTGGATGAGATAGCCGTCATCGATTCGGGATCGACCGACCGGACGCGCGAGGTCGCCGCCTCCTTCGGGGCCGATGTTTACCTTGCCTCTGAGATCCTCCCTGAAATGGGAGAGTACCGCGGGAAAGGAGAAAACCTCTGGAAAGCCATTTATCAGCTTAAAGGCGACATAATCATTTACATCGACGCGGACATCAAGAACATTCACCCGCGCTTTGCCTACGGTCTTGTCGCTCCCATGATTTATCACCCCGAGATCAAATACGTAAAAGCATTCTATGACAGGCCGCTTGTTTTCAGTCAGGGGATAAGACCTTCGGGCGGCGGCAGAGTGACTGAGATTCTGGTCAGACCTCTTTTCTCGCTTTTCTTCCCCGAGCTTACCGCTATTATTCAACCGCTTTCAGGAGAGTACGCGGTAAGACGCGAGGTGCTCGAGCGCATACCCTTCCCCGTGGGCTACGGAGTTGAGACCTCGCACCTGATCGATGTGTACCACGGCTGGGGTCTCAGTGCCTTTGCACAAACAGACCTTGACAGGCGCGTCCACCGTAATCAGGAGACGCGGGCTCTTGGGAAGATGGCTTTCGGCATTCTACAGACCGTACTGAAACGAATGAAAAGCCTGGGCATTCTCGGAGACCTTCCTGAACTCAGCCCCGTTCTGCGCCAGTTTCAAGCGCACGACAATGTTTACGAACAAGTGGAGTACGAGATCCCGGAATTCGAGCGGCCGCCTATGATCGAAGTTCCGGCTTACCGCAAGAAATTCAACAAGACAGATTAGCCGCGTGCATGCGAATCGCTGTCGTCCACTACCACCTGAGGCCCGGCGGAGTGACAGGCGTAATCAGGTCGGCTCTGGCCGCCGGCGAGGCCTCGGGCTGGAAGGCCGCAGTGCTTATCGGCGAACCTCCTCATAAACCGCTTCCCTCGGCCGTACCTCACCGCGTACTTAAAAAACTTGCTTACGGTGCGCGCGCCGCGGGGCTGGAGGCCGGGGAAATCGCCCGGAAGGCGCTTCAGGCAGCTCAAGAGGCCTTAGGTGCTCAGCCTGATCTGTGGCATATCCACAACCACTGCCTCGGCAAGAACGCGACATTGCCTCTTTTGGTTGCCGAGCTCGCGCGCCGCGGCCGAAGACTTCTGCTTCAAATCCATGATTTCCCCGAGGATTTCCGTCCTGAAAACTGGCGGCTCCTGAGAGAGTCATTTGGTATTGAAAACTTGGATTCCATTCTTTACCCCCGCGCTTCCCACGTCCACTACGCGGTGCTGAACACCCGGGACGAGCGTTACTTGAAGGAAGCGGGGCTTGAAACCGAAAACCTTCACTTTCTCCCCAATACCGTGGGCTGGGAAGAAGAGTGCCCCACCGAGGAGCAGGCCCCGGGGCGTGACCTTTTCCTTTACCCTACGCGTGCCATTCGCCGCAAGAATCTGGGAGAGTTTCTGCTTTGGTCCGCCGTAGCTCCGGAAGGCATCCGTTTTGCAACCACACTTGAGCCGAAGAATCCTGCAGCCCGGCCGGTTTACGAGAGGTGGATCCGAGTGGCGAAGGAGCTCGAGCTTCCCGTATCTTTCGCAGTAGGGGAGAAAACCGAATCGCCCTATCCGCGGCTTCTGAGAAGCGCCCGCGCTCTTGTTACAACAAGCGTGGCCGAGGGCTTCGGCCTTGCGTTTCTTGAGCCCTGGCTTGTGGGCCGCCCGCTTGTCGGCCGAGACCTGCCTGAGGTGACCGAGACCATTACAAACTCAGGTATCGAGCTTGTCGGCCTCTATGAATCTCTCACTTTCCCGGAGCAGTGGGTGGGCAGAGAAGCTTTGCTCCGAAAGCTTCGCAAACATGTGCCCGCGGTTTACCGCGCTTACGGTCTACCTGCAGGAGAAGTCCTCGTTGAAAGGATCGCCGAGGCCATCGTGAGAGACGGGAGGATTGAATTCGGAGCACTTGAAGAGGAGCTCCAAGAGCTGGTACTTCGCCGCCTTGTTTCAAGCCCCCGGGAGCGCAGCGGCCTTTCTCCGTCATGGATAGATCCTGGAGTTTACAGCGAAGCGACTTTGAGCAGAAACAAAAGAGCAACGCAGCGTGCTTTCGG
>CAZGYL010000283.1:0-6648 GCA_964529985.1 uncultured Planctomycetia bacterium
TTGCAATAGCCGCTCCGGAAGCCGCTGAGGCATACCTCCAGAGCCAGAAGCGAAGGTTCACAGCCGCGGGGATCGAGTTCAAGACGGTAAAGTTGCCGCCTGAAAGTACGCAGGAGGCGGTGGTCGAAGAGATCTCCAAGCTCAACAGGGATCCCTCGGTCACCGGGATTGTACTGGCATTGCCTGTGCCCGGGCACCTGTCGGCGCGTGCGCTCCAGCGTGCGATCGCTCCTGAAAAAGACCTTGAGGGGGTTCACCCTTGCAACTTGGGAGCGGTGGTGGCCGGAGAGCGCGGGCTGGGGCCTGCAACCGCAGAAGCGGTCATGGAACTTTTGAGTTCAACCGGAACCCCGCTTCAGGGCAAAGAAGCTGTTGTTGTCGGGCACAGTGACATCGTAGGGAAGCCGATCGCACTACACCTGCTGGAGCAGCTTGCCACGGTCACTGTATGTCACATCGGCACAACGGATCTCGCGTTCCATACCAAGCGGGCCGAGATCTTGGTTGTCGCAGCAGGCAAGCCCGGTTTGATAACAGAGGAAATGGTCCGACAGGGTGCGATTGTGATCGACGTAGGCATCAATCGAGTGAACACCGCCGAGGGAAAGGCTAAGGTGGTGGGAGACGTAGACTTTCCCTCGGTCGCACCGAAGTGCTCTTGGATTACTCCGGTACCGGGAGGAGTGGGTCCGGTGACTGTGGCGGTGCTTATCCGGCGTGCGGTCGAGGCTGCGGCGGGGAGGGGCCATGAGTGATTCGGCGGACAGCTGCGAGGTCCGGGGCACCGGCCGGATCCACCGTCTGCCTCCTGACGTAGCCGAAAAGATAGCCGCCGGTGAGGTTATCGAGAGACCTGCTTCGGTTGTAAAAGAACTTCTCGAAAATTCCCTTGATGCGGGGGCCCGCAGCATAAGCGTGGTCTTGCACAAGGGCGGGAAAAACCTGATACGGGTCCAGGACGACGGGGAGGGGATAGCGCCTGAGGACCTGCCGCTTGCGGTTTCAAGGTATGCAACAAGCAAACTCAGAGCGGCGGAGGATCTCTGGCGCATCGGCACCTTCGGCTTTAGAGGCGAGGCCCTTGCAAGTATCGGCCGGGTGGCCGAGCTTACAATCACAAGCAAGAGGAGGGAAGGGGAGGGAGCGACCATTTCGGTCCGCGGGGGCGAGATCGGGGAGGTAAAGCCTGCGGCATGTCCGCCTGGGACGATTGTTGAGGTAAGGAATCTTTTCTTTACGGTCCCGGCACGGCGTAAGTTCCTGAAACGCGACGCAACCGAATTCGCACACGCCGCTCAGTGGATTGTGAGAGCCGCGCTCGGGGTGCCCGGCGTGGGCTTTCGCCTGGAAAATGAAACCGCTGTTGTCTGGAACGTTCCCCGGAGTTCGCCTCTGGCCGAGCGGATCGCCCTCTTTTTCGGAGAAGAGGTGAGCCGCAAACTCCTTACGCTCGAAATCAAAGGCCCGGTCTCGGTAAGCGGCGTTGTAGGCAGGCCCGAAGTTTGGCGTTCCGACCGGCGTTACCTCTACGTATATGTGAACGGAAGATTTGTTCGAGACCGCTTGATCACCCAAGCCGTCACTGAAGCTTTCAGGGGCTATCTGGTTCCGGGGCGGTTTCCTTTCGCCGTGATTAAAGTCGAACTTTCTCCGGCTGAGGTCGACTCCAACGTTCACCCTGCAAAAGCTGAGGTGAAGTTCGCAAGGCCGCAGCAGGTTTTCCAAGCCGTTTTTCGTGCGGTAAGGACCGCTCTTGAGGGGGCTGGGCCGAGGCGGGTGGATCTAGGACCTCAAAAGGCGGAGCGGGTTTTTGCACCCGACGACCGGGTTTCTCCCTCTCAAGTCGCCGAAGCGCTTTTGGGAGCTGAGCCCAAAGAGTTTGAAGCACCGGGCCGTCCGGAAGGAGCCTCCGTTCTTGCTGAAGCACAAGCTCCGGAGAGCTCAGAGCCCGGCCGTCCTGAGCTGGGGGCTGTGCGTTCCGCCGCCGTACGTCCAGTCAACGTACTTCAAGTGGGCAAACGCTATTTGGTTTACGAAGGTGAAGAGGGGTTGGAGATCGTTGATCAACACGCCCTCCATGAGAAAGCGCTCTACAACAAGATCATAAAGCGGCTGGCCGCAGGTGGTGTGCCCTCGCAGGGGCTTCTCGCACCGGTTCCGGTCAGGCTGAGGCCCGATGAGCTGATCGATTTGGAACAGCGCCGCGAGCTCCTCACTAAGGCGGGCTTTTCCTTCGAAATCGCCGCCGGCGGAGTCGTCATGCTTACAGGCATCCCTGCGTTGGAAGGTGACACCGACCCTGAAGATCTTTTTCGAGCCGTGTTGTCCATTCCGGCGGGCGCAGGTGAAGAAGAAGTTCTGCGCCGCACTGCGGCCGCTCTTGCATGCCGCATGGCGGTCAAATCTGGTGCGGTGCTGTCAGAAGGGGAGGCGGCCGCGCTCTTGGACATGGCCGTTTCGGAAGCCGGCATGGAGACTTGCCCCCACGGAAGGCCCACGCGCCTGCGTCTCACATACAAGCAGTTGGAGGAGTACTTCGACAGGAGGTGAAGTTCATGGAGTTACGCAGCCTCGGGCCGGGAGTTGAACTTCTGGTGGTCCCCGCTGTGAAGTTCAAGACCGTGGTGCTGCGCATTCACCTGCGCTCCGACCTCGATGAGCACATAACCGCGCGTAACGTCATAGCTGCGGTACTTGGAAGGGGCACCCGGTCTTATCCCAACCTTCAGGCGCTTAACGCCAAGCTTGATTCCCTCTACGGGGCGGCGTTTGTAAACGATGTGAACAAGGTGGGAGACTGGCATGTACATGTCTTTGCTATGAGCCTTGTGAGCGGGCGTTACGTGCCCCAAGGAGATTCTCTGCTTTCAGAAGGCGCCGGGTTGCTGAAGGAAATCCTTCTTGATCCCGTGCGCCTCAACGGTTCGTTTGTTCCCAGTGTGGTCGACGGGGAGAAGGAAAACCTCAGGCGGGCGCTTGAGAACCAGATAAGCGACAAAGCAAGATACGCGCTCCTGCGACACACGGAGCTCATGTTCAAAGGTGAGCCTTACGGCCGCAACGTGTTGGGCCGAATCGAGGATCTCGGGGGCCTGACCCCCGAGTTGCTGTGGGAAAAATACCGCACCTGGGTGGGGCGCGCTCCTATTACGGTTCTTGTGGGGGGCGACGTGGAGGCGGGGCGGTTGGAGGACCTTTTCGCTGGATTGGCCGAAGGCAGAGCCGAAGCTCAGCCGCCCAAGGAGCGCACCGAACTGCCTCCGCCCGGAGAGGTGAAGGAATTCACCGAGGAAATGGACGTACAGCAGGGCAAGTTATGCATCGGTTACCGCCATGGAGCGGTCATCGGCGATCCTTCTCTTGCCGCCGTGCAGGTAATGACGGGGCTTTTGGGGGGATTTCCTCATGCAAAACTCTTTCAGCAGGTACGCGAGCGCGAGAGCCTGGCTTACGCTGTTTCTGCATTTTACGACGAAACCAAAGGCGTGCTCGTGGTGACGGCCGGCATAGATCCGGGATCATACGCGCGCGTAAAGGAACTCGTCTTCGAATCGGTCGATCAAATCGGCCGGGGGAAATTCTCCCGGGAGGACCTCGAGGCGACGAAAGCCGGCATGGTGCGCAGGCTGCAAGCCGTGGAGGACAACCTGGCCGCTTACCTTGCCGAGGTTTACGTGCACAGGCTGTTCGGGGAAGAGTTTTCCCCGGCTGGAGCGATCCGTAGGATTCGCGAGGTCCAGGCGGAAGAAGTGTGCGCGGCTGCGCGTTCTCTTGCACTTGATACGATTTATTTCCTGCGAAGCCCCTCAGGGCGCGGGGACGGCGGCAGCGGGAACATGCAGGCGGGAAGAAAAGACAATGAGTAGGGCGTGGGACCGTTTTGAAATTGCAGGCGAGAGGATTTCTTCTTGTACGCTTCCTTCCGGCTTGCCTCTTGTCGTCATTGAAAAGCCCGGTTTTGTGAAGCGGTTCGCTGCATTCGGTGTGCGGTACGGAGCTTTCGACAGGGCTTTCGTTCCTCCCGGTGGAGACAGGCAGGTGGTCGTACCTGACGGAGTCGCGCATTTTCTTGAGCATTGTGTGTTCGAGGGCAGGGACGGCAACGCGCTTGAGGTGTTTTCACGGCGCGGCGCAATGGTGAATGCGGGAACTTCGTACCTCTTCACTTATTACTACTTTTCAGCGACCGAGAAACTTGAAGAAAATCTCACCGACCTGCTCACGTTTGTACGCACTCCTCACATAACAGAGCAGAACGTGCGGAAGGAGCAGGGAATCATCGAGCAGGAAATCCGCATGTACGAAGACATGCCGGAGGACGCCAAGTGGAGACTTCTTCTGGGGGCTCTTTTTGCACGCCACCCGATTCGGAACCACATTGCAGGTACGGTGGAGTCGATCCGTGCCGTAACGGCCGATGTGTTGGCGACATGCTTCGAGGCGTTCTACCGGCCCGAGAACATGATTCTTTGCGTTGTGGGGGACCAAGATCCTGAAGCGGTGCGCGATCAGGCGGCCTCCTCGTTGCTTTCGCTTCCCGAGTGGTGCCGCCTGCGGGGAAAACCGCGCAGAGTGGCGGTTGAGGAACCGCCCGAGCCGGCCGAGTCGGAGGCCGCAAGGACCATGCCCGTCGGATTGCCGAAAGCCGTGCTGGGTTTTAAGGAAGTGACCCGAAGTTTTGGTGGAAGAGCGCTCCTTGAACGCGAGATAGCTTCCGATCTGGCGGTGGAAGCGCTTTTCGGCCGGGCCAGCCGGAATTTTCGGCTTCTGTACGAAGAAGGGTTGATCGATGAGAGCTTCTTCGCTGTGGCAGCGACCTATCCGGAGCTCGGTTTCGCGGCTTTGGGGGGAGACACGCCGAAGCCGGAGCAGCTTTTCGACAGGCTCAACGCAATGGCGGAACGCGCGGCTTCGGACCTCACGGAGGAGGACTTCCAGCGCGTAAAGAAGAAGTTCACGGGGGAGTTCATCCGCAGGTTCAACACGGTGGAATTCCTCGGCTCCGCCTGCCTTTCATATTTGGCGAGCGATATTACATTGCAGGACGTTTGGGCGGTTCTGAAGCGGATCGAGCATGCGGACGTGCAGAAGCGCGCCGGCGAGATTTTCAGACCGGACCGCTCGGCGAAGGCACTTATCGAGCCACCGTCTTCTACATATAGGCGTGCATGACTCGTAGAATCATGTGAGGTTCGTGACCGAAGCGTGCGGAAGGTGTATGTCGAACCTAAGGTTCTGGGCAGGGGGCTCTCAGGCAAGCGTGGCAAGCGATTTCAGTCGAACAGTGCCTCCGATTTAACGACCTAAAGTCCGCACGGTGGGTATTCCTCGCACGTCAGATCGTCGGGTGTGGGATCCGGCCCGCAGCCCGGGAAAGGTGCAGACGGAGGGGATCCGCCCGCAAAAAGGTAGCTCAAAAGCGCGATAGGATCCGCTATACCCACAGAGCCGTCGTCGTTTACGTCAGCGGCCTTCAGGCAACTCGGGGCCGAGCCAGCTCCGAAAAGGTAACGTAGAATAAAGATGGCATCGGAAATATCCAGTCTTCCATCGGCGTTGGCCTCAGCACGTCTGAAGGCACCGGGTACAGCGGTGCAGAACTCGTAAGCACCGATGTCGACGGCGGATCCACAGGGTCGGGGGAGTCCGTCCAAATCCCGGTCGGGAGCTCCTTCGGAAGTTCCTGCATCAACGGCGGGAGAGTCTGCTTGAAGATGGAAGTCCGCATTGCCGGGATCAACGAAAAGCGGATCTGCGTCGATATTTCCCTCCCCCCAAGTCAGCGTGGAGTAGGATCCCGAGATCTTAACTCCGTTTCTGCCGCCCTGAATGATCGAATGGTGAATCGTGGCGTGGGAGCCCCGGTCCTGCGCGTTTTGATTCGGGCTGTCGGTCAGGGAAACAGGCGTGGGGCAGTTCCATATGATGCAGTTTACGATCGTTGCGGTTCCGCCTCCCGGGGTCAGGTAGTAAGGAGGCCCCGATCTGCCCAAGTCCAGCAGACGGATTCCCCTACCGCAATCGAATATTGTGTTGTTTACGATTAGTGCGTTGCAGGTGTTTTCAACCGCGATGCCTGCGCTCGAGCAGTCGTAAATGATGTTGTTCATGACGACCGGCGTACCTTTGTCGCGGAGCACGATACCATGGTCATCGCTTCCTGCGATAATGTTGCCGATGATAACCGCCGAGCACTTCGTCGGATTTATCATATCGTCATGGTGCGGGTTGAGAAAAACGTTGTTGCGGATGAGAGGCGGCGGGTCGCTTTCGCCCCAGAGGTCCACGTCATCGTTGTCCCCCCTCTTGCCTGTGAAAAAGCAACCCTCAACCAAGATGTAAGAGAAACGCGTGTGTATACCTTGGCCTATACCCAAGAAGCGGCAGTTTCTGATAACCGCCGAGGCTTCTCCCGGCAACTCGGGATCGTCGCTTATAACGGCTATTGCATCGCCTTCCGCACGGCTGCTCCGGTCGGGAAGGTTTTGAAAGACGCAGCCCTCAAACGTTACAGCGCACGCGATCGCCACCACAGCTTCATGGTAGTTCCGCGGGCCGGGAAGGTAATAATCTTGGTGGGCACCTTCGCTGTTCGCGTACTGGAAACTGCAGTTCAGAAAACGTGCTTCCTGAGCTCCCCATAGCAGG
>CAZGYL010000284.1:0-6642 GCA_964529985.1 uncultured Planctomycetia bacterium
ATTCATAGACACCCCTTCGCCCCTGGATGCCCGCGTTAGCGGGCGCATCCCCCCCTTCTCCAAATCTTGAGGTGCGGAATGCTTGCTCCGAGGAAAGACACCAGAAGTCGGACTCCTCCTGTGCGCGCCAGGGCTTCGCAGCGCTTGCCGGCTCTGTAACCGATCGACGGGATAGCCCTTCTCGCGTCTTCCCTCGTCGCGCATTCCTTAAGAAGGGGGGGACGGGAGGGGGGGATTTCAAGAGACAGCCGGAAGCCGAGCTGTCCGAGTTCACCTGAACGCTTCCGACTCTTGTCTGAGAGGCGCCTGCCGAAAACGTTAGGTCCGACATAGACTTTCGCAGTATTCGGGCAACGAACCTAAACATGATTCTACGAATCATGCACGCTTATATAGGTTTGAAAACGCATCAGTCGATAAAGTCGTCGGGTGGAAAGTACACAAACCGCGGGCAACCCTGGCCGGAGCGGCGTGAAGCCTCCGGAGAAAGAGATCTTCCACAGACGTGATATTTCTCCCTCATTTCAGGGTCATCCCACGCGCGGCATTCGCAGCCTGCGAACTGATCCCCTTCCCAGTAAACGTTGTGAAACTTGCACAAGTAGCACGACTGCTTCCTCTCTGCCGCCATGGAGCCTCCCGCCTGTCTCGTTGCTCTACGGGTTCAGCCGGCCCGGCGCCGGCATGCCCTAAGCGTACCCTCTCATGCCGCATGGTCAAGAAGATCGGGCGCCCCGTCCGGGACGCCAAAATGCGTAGAGCAGAACCCCCAGGGCGATCACACCTAAGCCACACCTCGAGGTGTCCGGGTACCTGCTGTAGATAAAGACACTGAAGAAGACGCTGATCACTGCAAAAACGACGACCGGCAGCGGGTAAAGCGGAATCGAGAAGCCGGAAGGGGGCCCTTGCCGCTTTCGGATCACAACCACGCTCAAAACGGCCAAAGTTGCAAAGACGTTTATGAGAAACGCAACCCAGTGAAGGAGGGTTTCAAAAGCCCCTGCAAGAAGGAGCGCCACAGCTACCGAACCCTGAAGCACAACTGCGCGCTGGGGCACGCCCCACTTGTTGACGCCGCCGCACAGCCACCACGGAAAAAGGCCGTCCCTGGCCATCGAAAAGTACACCCTGGGACCGGTGAGGACGTTTGCACCCAAGGTGGCAAGCAGGAGTACTCCGAAGGCGACAGCGAACAAGCGCGCGGTTCTACCCCCCACAAGCACTGCTGCAGCCCGATGGGCGATCTTCTCGTCCGCACCGAACTTCTCAAGCGGTATGGCGAGAACGTACACCAAATTGATCGCAAGATACAAAACCGTAACCAGCAAAGTGCCTGCAAGAAGCGCTTTTGCAATCGTGCGCGCGGGGTTTCTCATCTCCTCAGCAAGATAGCCGACAGCGTTCCAACCGCTGTAGGAGAAGAGAACCGCAGCAAAACAGCCCGCAAGCAGTCCCAAGCTCACGGATCCACCCGTGGAAGCGGTAACGGCTTCCCACCGGGCGGCAGGCGAAAAAAGTCCTCCCAGCACAAAAGCCGTAACAGCAGCCACTTTGAGCGCCGTGAGGATATTCTGGTAGAGAATGCCGACCGACAGGCGCCTGCAGTGAACCAACGTCGTAAGCGCTATGACGCCTGCAGCGGCGATCTGCCCCGAAGTCAGCCGGTAGGAGAATGAACCGATTGCAAGATCCAACACGGTTGAAGATGGGTTCCAAGAAGGAACGAGCGGGCTGAGATACCGCACAAACGAGAGGGCGAACATGGCGATGGCACCGCTGAAGCCTGCAACGAAACTGATCCACCCGGTAAGGAAAGCGGGCAGACGGCCGTAGGCCTCGCGCAAGTACACGTACTCCCCTCCGGCTTCCGGCATGCGCGTTGCAAGCTCTGCATAGGCAAGAGCTCCGCAGAGGCTGTAAACACCGCCCAGAAGCCAAAGCAGAAGCAGTATAACGGGACTGGGCAGGAACGCTTCGCCGCCGCCTGCCGCATATCCGGCGGCGGTGAAGATCCCCGATCCGATCATGCTCGCGACAACAACGAGCGCTCCGTCAAAAGCCCCCAGGCGCCGGGACAAAGCGGTTCGGGAAGCTCCCGAGTCGGTCGTTGCCATGGGCTGACATGCTCCGCAGGGAGTTAAAGGCAGTACGTAACATTCCGGCAAAGCCCCCCCGCACCGGACAAGTACTATAACAAAGAGCGCATACTCCGGTCCACGGCTCCAAGCCGTGAGGCTCTGCGCAGCCCTTGCAAAACTCCGCGGCCCGTGGTAGGTGAGCACCTATGAACCTACGCGAGCGCTTCCAGCGTAAACCTTTCCTGCTTGGCGTGGAACTTGTTACAACCCGGGGCCTTATCGTCCAAGAGGAGACCCGGAAAACCCTGCGCTTCGGCGAAGAGTTGGCTGAGCGCGGCGACGTCGATTGGATCTCGATTACAGACAACGCGGGCGGAAATCCCACTATAAGTGCAGACAACCTCGGCGTGCGCCTTAAGGAGGCCGGGGCCGAGGTGCTGATCCACTTTTCCGCCAAGGACATGAATCGCAATGCCCTTGAAAGCAGAGCTTGGCACCTGGCCAGTCAAGGGCTGAACAATGTCCTGGTTCTGACCGGCGATTATCCTGTGGCCGGATTCAACGGTGTTTCCAGGCCTGTCTTTGATCTGGATTCGGTTTCGCTTCTTACAATGCTTTCGGAGTTGAACCAGGGGCTGCGCCTCAAAGGGCGCCGCGCAGATACGTATAGAAGTCTTGCACGAACCGATTTCTTTCTCGGCGCCGTAGCCTCGCCCTTCAAACAACGCGAAGAGGAGCTTATGGGTCAATACCTTAAGCTGAAGCGGAAAATAGAGGCGGGGGCGCGGTTCATTATCACCCAAATCGGATACGACGCCCGGAAGTGGGACGAGTTGAAACACTGGATCGAGGCGAACGATTGCTCCGTCCCCCTTGTAGGCTACGTGTATCTGCTCAGCCGGGGCGTTGCGCGTATTTTCAACAGGGGAATGATCCCCGGGGTTGTGGTCACCGATGAACTCTTCGGCAAGATCGAAGAGAAAAGCAACGGACCTGACCGCGGGCGGGGGTTTTGTCTGGACCTTGCGGCACAACAGATTGCAGTGCTCAAAGGTCTGGGCTATCGGGGAGCGTACATCGGCGGAATAACAAGCACCGGGCAGCTTGACGCAATAATGGAGCGCCTTGAGGCTTTCGGTCCTGAAGACTGGCGCCGCTTCGCCAGGGAGATTCAATACCCGCAGAAAAAAGAGTTTTATTTTTATCGCAAGGATCCCGAGACCGGCCTTGTCGACCGCCGGAATCAGACACCGCGACCCGCGGTACGGCGGCCGTTTCGAGAGCGGATCGCCTACGGTTTCAGCACTCTGGCGCACCGCCTGTTTTTTGAGTACGGCACGCCGGGATTCCGCCTTGCAGGGCGCATCTACCGATTCCTCGAAAAACATCGCGCCCTCGGACGTGCAGCCTATTTCTTCGAACGCGTTGTCAAAAGCGCCCTTTTCTCGTGCCGGGAGTGCGGCGACTGTTCCCTGCCCGACACAGCTTATCTTTGCCCCGAGTCTCAGTGCCGCAAGAGACAGCGGAACGGTCCTTGCGGTGGTTCGCACCAGGGCATCTGCGAGGTTGAAGAGCGCACTTGTCTATGGGTACGTGCTTACAGGCGTACAGGAGGAGGCCCTGCTTTCGAGGAGATTTTCAGGCGGCCTCCGGTTTTTGTAGATGACCGCCTGCGGGAGACCTCTTCCTGGGCGAACTGCTTTCTGGAACGAGACAACAGCAGCTACCGCAGACAGGGTGCTTATCCGCAGGCTTGAAGAATCAACTCAGGAGGAAGAGTCATGGCTGTCCCTGGCTTAACGATTATAGGTGAGTCGATAAACGATTCGGTAAGCTCCACGCGGGAGCTTATGGATAAAGAAGATCTCAGCGGACTGTGTGATTTGGCCCGCCGGCAGGTCGAAGGCGGTGCCGCGGCTGTGGACGTAAACGTAGGCAGGCGCGGTGCGACGTTCATGAAGCGCGTAATAGAGGCGATACAAGCTGAAGTGCGGATACCGCTTGCAATAGATGCTCCCGACCTTGAGGTTCTCCAAGCAGGACTCGATGTCTATGACCCGCAGCGGGCAGGCGGGCCTGCGATCCTGAATTCCATCTCCGACCTCAGGCGGGAAGGTCTCGCCCTGCGGGGGCGGAAACCCTGCCGCGTCATTTTGCTTCTTACAGAGCGGCGGACGGAAGACGGCGGCACGACATGCCGCAACGCCGAGGAGGAATACCAAACAGCCCGTTCGCTGTATGAAGAAGCGCGCTCTTTGGGCTACAGCCCTGACGACATCTTCTTTGATCCCGGAATCATGCCTGCGGGCGCAGACACTGAAGGCAGGCTGCAGCGCACACTTCGAACCCTGGAGCTGATTCACGGCGATCCTGAACTCAGGAAGTGTCACGCATCCGTGGGCCTTTCCAATTTCACCGTCATGTTGCCTCGAAGGCGGCCTGACGGCAGGCCCATACGCAGTAGTTTGGAGTCGGCTTTCCTCACGCTCGCCATGCCGCTGGGCCTGGACACCATAATCGGCAGTGTGAAACGCAAGTACGAACTTCTCTCTGAGGACGATCCGGCCGTGCGCTGCCTGAAGGACATGATCAGCAGCGGCGGCTTCGAAGCGATCGCCCGTTTGGACCGCTACTGCAAGGGGCAGGATGATTGACCGAGGTCGGAATGGCTGAGAAAAACGGAAAGCTCTTGATCGCGGATGGTGCTTGGGGCACCGAAATTCAACGCCGCGGCCTTCCTCCGGGCTCGCTTCCCGAAAGCTGGAATCTTACTCGGCCCGCCGAAGTCGAAAATCTTGCACGCCTTTACGTACAGGCGGGTTGCGATATCCTGCTTACAAACACATTCGGCGCGAATCCCTTTGTGCTTGGAAGGTACGGACTGGGCGACCGGTTCGAGGATATAAACCGAAAAGGAGCGGCTTTGTCTAAAGCCGCCGCACCTGAAAATGTAAAGGTCTTCGGGTCGATCGGCCCGACGGGGCTTCTTCCGAGTGTGGAAGATGTCGATGAAAAAGAACTTTACGAAGGCTTTCTCAAGCAGGCACGGTTCCTGGCGGAAGGCGGTGTGGACGGCCTGGTTGTGGAAACAATGAGCGATATC
This sequence comes from uncultured Planctomycetia bacterium, assembly GCA_964529985.1. Lineage (GTDB taxonomy): Bacteria > Planctomycetota > UBA8108 > UBA8890 > UBA8898 > CAZGYL01. Next base: position 5,185 of record CAZGYL010000284.1, read on the forward strand.
GTCGAGTTCAAGCTTGCTCTGCAGGCGGCCGTTCAGACCGGTCTTCCCGTTTGCGGTTGCATGACTTTCGACAGCGGCCCCGGAAAAGTGCATACAATGATGGGTGTCAGCGTTGAGGAAGCGGCCCAAGCGGCCGAGGAGATAGGCGCCTCAATGGTGGGCGCGAATTGCGGGGCCGGAATCGAGCACTACCGCGACGTAGTGCAAAAGTATCAAGCCGCAACAAAGCTTCCTATCTGGGTGAAACCCAACGCCGGGATTCCCGAGCTGCATTCGGGGACGATCGCTTACGCGATGCAGCCTGAAACTTTCGTGCGGTACGCGCGCCAACTTGTCGATCTGGGCGTCCATGTCATAGGCGGCTGTTGCGGGACGGGCCCGGATCTGATAAGGCTCCTGGTCCGGACGTTCAAAGCTTCGTGAACGGCGCCGCACGGCTTGAACCGTACCTCCGGTGATTATAGACTTGCTTCGCAAGTGCGGGTAAAACCTCTGAGGCACGTTTCAAGCACGTTTCAACCTGAGCGTCCAGAGAGGCCCCTATGAAGCAACCTATTAAGGTAGCGGTCACAGGCGCGGCAGGACAGCTTGCCTACAACCTTCTTTTCAGGCTCATCTGCGGTGAGGTTTTTGGAAAGGACCAGCCTGTAAAGCTCCAGCTTCTTGAGATCGAACAGGCGCTTCCTGCTCTTGAAGGTGTAGCGCTTGAGCTTATCGACACCGCTTCCCCTTTGCTTGCAGGACTCGAGCTTACAGCCGATCCTGCCAAAGCTTTCCGGGGAGCAAGTGAGATCTTCCTGATAGGAGCCAAACCCCGCAGCAAGGGAATGGAGCGGTCGGACCTCATTCGGATCAACGGGCCTATCTTCCGCGAACAAGGGAAATTCATCGCCCGGGAGGCGGCCTCCGATGTGCACATAGTCGTTGTAGGAAATCCCGCCAATACAAACTGCCTGGTCGCCATGCAAAACGGCAGGGAAGTGCCGGCTGAAAGGTGGAGTGCGATGACCAGACTGGATATGAATCGGGCTCGGGCGCTGCTGGCGCAGAAAGCTGGCACCAGCCCGGGGGAAGTGCGCATAGCCGTTTGGGGAAACCACAGCACGCGGCAATTTCCCGATTTCACCACGGCCCTGGTCGCAGGTAAGCCTGCTGTGGAAGCAATCGGAGAGGAAAGCTGGTTTACAGGGGAATTCCTTCCGCGGGTGCGCAACAGAGGCGCTGAGATCATAGCGGCCCGAGGACGCTCTTCAGCAGGATCCGCTGCAAATGCAGCAATCGATCACGTGCGCGACCGCCGAAACGGAGCCGAGTACGTGAGCATGGCGGTTGCAAGCAGCGGCCAGTACGGTGTGCCGGAGGGGCTGGTTTTCTCCTTTCCGGTCGACTGCCCCGGTGACGGCTCCTGGCGCGTGGTGGAGGGCATCGAACTTAACGAGTTTGCAAGAGCCCAGCTGC
>CAZGYL010000285.1:0-6638 GCA_964529985.1 uncultured Planctomycetia bacterium
CCGGTATTGTAAGAAGGCACCCCACGACCACGCCGTCCAACTCGGCGATCCAGTACGTACCCTTACGCGGATCATCGAATACCGCCTGAACCCCTTCCTGTACGGTTTGAGGATCAAGCCGGAGGTTCTCGGTTTCCCTTGCAAGGGCGAGCTGGAACTCCACTATCGCATCCCGGTCGTCCCTATGAGCCCTTCGCACTACAATCGACGATCCGGCGCTCTTTGCGCCCTTGGCCGTACACTGTGGTCCGCTTTGCTTTTCCGTCACTTTTCGGCCTCTTTGCTCACTCCCGCCGGGATCAGCTTGAGGTTTGCTCTTTTTTCCCTTGCCAGCAGAGCCTACCGACGAGCTTCAGGCATTGGGCTGCACCTTGCGCTTTTTCACTGCCCTTCCCGGCGAAAAGCGCATCAGCGAGGTCGCTGAAGCTGACCCATGTTGTAGCCAAAAAGCCCAAGAACCGGTCTGTACGGACCTTCTGAGCGTACTCCCAAAGGGCCCGCACGTTTTTGGGATCACGCCACGGGCACGCCAGAACCCGAAAGCCCTGCTCGAGGAAGTACGGAATAGAGGGATAGCTTGCGCGGACACCGTAGTGCCAGTCGCAGATAATGATATCGCGCGGCAGGAAACGCAAAGCTTTCCAAGTGTCGGTTTCGCTGGACTCGTACTTGGAGTATTCGAAGCGCTTGCGCTCAAGTAATCGGTCGCCCCACATGAGTACCTTGCGGCCCGTCCCGCGGAAAAACGCATAGTACTGCGAGGCCGCTGCGTAAAAGATTTCACCGGGAGTGGAGCCTGCGCACCTCGGGCAGTCTTTTTCGGCGATCAAAAACACTTCGTCCATGCCCATGTGGAAAGCCGCCGGCCGGAAAGTTTCAGCCAGCTCCGACCAAAGGTCGAAAAGAAGGGGTGGTAAATCCGGGTGACGGGGGCACCATGAGCGGCAGTAAAGGCGCTTGTCTTCGTCTTTAAGCCACGGGGTTTCATCGAACTCAGGATGGGACCGAAGCAGCCCGCCTCTCGTTTTCCCCCAAGACTGGTGCCCCAGGCAGTTGAACTCCACAATAAGGCGCAGGCCGCGCGAGGCTGTGATATCACGGAGGCTGCTGCAAAACTGGCGGCTGCGCGCGTCGGTATCGCTTACCTCTGGGTGAGAGCGATATGGAAAATCGTAGTTCACTTCAACAACCACAGTGTTGAAGTGAAGAGGAAGGAGCACTTCGTCTACGAATTTCCGGAATCGGGGCAATTCCTTTTCGGCCGGAAGCATAATGTGCACCGCACGCCACGGCATATCCGGCCAGTCACGCACCGTGAAGCAGGGAATGCGTTTTGTCTTGGGATCGAGTGCGAGTGCGAGGCGGTAAAGCCCCCATTGGGCACCCAGAGTATCGCGGGCCAAAAGGAGAATCCCTTCCGGCCGCACGTCGAGGAGATATCCTTCGGGTCGCGGAGGCACTTCCAATTTCCGCGATTCGTAGTCCAAGCGCCCTACTACAAGGACTTCCAATCCTCCTTCCTTCAAGGAGGAGACCCGCAGGCTGACATCGGTCCCTTCAAGCCTGTCACCGAGAAGCGACAGCCTTTCCTGAAGTCCTTTTGTGGCTTTTATCTCAAGGATCGAAGGCACAATGAAGGATCCGGTGCCTTTTTGGTATTCCTTGGGTGCAAGTATCTCCGAAGCAAACCGGACCGACTCGGAAGCAGGACACAGGATCGCCCCGAAGAGCAAAGGGAGCCAGAGAGCCCGGCAGGCGGCAAATGCGAGCCTCCCGGCGGAAATCGGATGGAGTGATTCAGAACGCAAAACTTCTCCTTCAGCTTTGAGCAGCAAGGCCGTCTTCTCCTGCAAAACGTTCCACCAAAGCTGCAACCAGGTAATGGAACAACACGCCGTGTACGGCTTCCGCAATACCCATGTCGTTCACAGGTACATGGAGTTGCACCTGTGCTTCGCGGTACAACTTTCCTCCATCGTAGCCTGTCACCCCGATGGTTTTAAGTCCGTTGCGGTTGGCCCACCTGACCGCTTCAAGCACATTGGGGCTGTTTCCCGACCCGCTTATTGCAATGAGCAGATCGCCGGGGCGCGCGTAAGTCCTCAGCTGTTCTACGAAAACGCGCTCGTAGCCCTCGTCGTTCGCCCAGGCGAGGATGGCCGGAGTGTTATCAGTCAGGCTCAAGGCACGCAGCCTCCTCTGGCGCTCGAAATCCCGCAGCGTACCCTTGGCCAGATCCTCACAGGCGTGCGAAGCCGCAGCGCCGCTTCCGCCGTTGCCTATGAGAAAAACCATGCTCTGCCGGTGCCGTGCCTCAGCAAGCAGATCGGCGACCTTTTGGACCGCCTCCCTCGATACCGCCTGCAGAGCTTTGTTGAATCGCTCAATGTACGAATCAAAGTCAACCGGCATGGCCTTACTCCTTGAGCTTGGTGTCGGCGCCGTGGGGCGTTTCTTCCCTGAAGAGGTACTCAAGTAGTTTGTCCTGCTCCAGGTAGTTCGGAATAACTATATCCGAGCCCGCCAGAATAAGACGCCGGCGTTTCCACTGATCCACCGAACGGCATTCGGGCTCCTCGGTCGCAACCGCCACAGCGCACCCGCCGGCCGCTTTCACATCCTCTATTTCGACGTATCCGTCGCCGAAACCAAGCAATTCGCCCGGCCGGATGCGGTGTTCGGCGATTATACGCTGTATGACCATACGCTTGGAGTAACGCGAAGGATCATCAAGAGCGCCATAAACGCGGCCCTCCGCGTACTCGGTAAGCCTCAGGAGCTCAGCCTCGCGCAGTACGTCGGCCTGGTCGGTACCGCTTGCGATATAGATGGCGAGATTGCGTCCCCTGAGAGTTTCAAGGAGCCGCCTGGCGCCCGGCACAAGGTATTGATCAGGGTCCGCCCGCCCGGTCTGAAGCGCTTTTACTCTGTCGCCTATGAGTCGCCATAGTCGATCCAAATACATGCGTTTGTATTCGATGGGCTGAAGCGGTTCGGCACCCCGCATTTCCACCTGCCGCGCCAGCTCGATCATCTGGTAAATCGTTTGCTTGCCGGTCAAACGGGCGACGAATTCACGCACGGTGTTCTCAAGAGACCGGCGGCTTTCTCCCGTGCCGGTTTGCTCCAGGATTTCGACCATCATCGGCACCATGACCTCCACCCAACCCGAGCGGATCAGGGAGAGTGTGCCGTCGAAATCAAAAAGCACAGCCCGTGCACCCGACGCGTTTACCGGTCGAATGATCTCAATTGAAGTGCCGGGCAGGAACGTTCCTTCCGGAACCGGAACCGAACTCAGATCCCGCCATGAAGGAGGAAGAGTGCTCACCCCTGTGCCCCTTCAGCTCCAGGCGAAGAGGAGTTTTCGCTCTTTTCAAAAAGCGGAACAAGCAAAGCTAAGATGGCGAATATCACAATCGGCAGCAAAGCCACAAATACGGTCGCCAAAATGCCTTTATGGCCGCCGAATGGCGGAGCGTAAAGGATCCTGCCCCGAAGGCTCTTGCTTACAAGTTGGCCTCCGATGACAACGTTCCAAAGAAGGATCGCTGTGTGCGTTACGCCCAGAAGCCCGCTTAAAGCGGCCGCAAGTTTCAACGTGCGGCCCCGGGCGCCCAGGAGAAGAGCTCCACCCAGGAGCACAAGCGGGCCTCCCACACAGATCAGCATTTGACCGTAAAAATAGGTGCCGTAAAGCAGGCCGCCTGCTCCGAAGAGCTCAGCGATTATGTGCTGTGCGGTGCCGCCGGGGTAGGCAATGGAAAGCACTTCGAGGCCGCTGAGGGCCGCAGTGGTCACGAGGCTTCCGAGAAGGCATTTCCCGAGCGAACGGATCGTTTCGTCCGGGATCGTATTCGGCCGGAGCAAAACAGCAACGAGAGTTACAAGGCTGAAACCGCTTGTCACCGCTGCGCCCAGAAACACAAGCGGTCGAATGGGGGAACTCCACCAGGGGTTTGCAGGTACCGTGCCGAAAATAAAGCCTACGTATCCTGTAAGCACGATCGCAGCGGGAAGCGCAAGGATTTCCAGCACCTTTATGAGTTTTCGGTCCAGTTCTCTTGATTCCGGTGTCACAGGCCGCACGCCGAGCGAAAGCGCCGCGAAAAGCCAGCGTGCCGCTCCGGACGTTTCTTCCCATCGGCGGACAAAGTCAGGACGGACGACAAGGTACGCTTCCAGAATGACCAGGATTGCAACCGCACTGAAAATAAAGCCGAAAACCGCCATTGGGGATTGAAACCGCGGCGTCATGATAATGTGGAACGCCCTCTGGGGATTGCCTATGTCCAGCAGCAAAGGAACGAAAGCAACGGGCAGGAAACTCAAAGACCACAGAATGGCAAGGCGGGATATCGGCTTCAGTTTCTTGTTCTTGAAAAGGAAGGGCACCGAGGCGACGAACGCACAACCGTCTATCATGCAAGTCATAAACGGGTAAAGGACTATAATTATGCCCCAAAGGACAAAACCGGGCGATTCATTCGGAAAGACGAAGCCTTCCATAAGCTCCTACCTCCAGTTGCTTTTTCACCGGGCTGCAGCGTGCCCGGCGCTCTTTCATCCTCCTCAGATCACCTCCCGATCGAGTGCCGTGTAACGCACCTGCGGATCGTTTCCGGTTTCGGGCCTCAGTACGTATACCCTTCCTTGCCTGAAGGCTCTGGTTACAGGGTCATGCGGGTCACGCAGATCCCCGAAACTCCGCGCACCTGTGGGGCAGGCCACTACGCACGCAGGTTTGTATCCCTTTGTGATGCGGTGGTAACACCATGTGCATTTGGAGGCTACACCGCGCTTTTCGTCAATAAAACGCATATCGTAAGGGCAGGCCTGCACGCAGTAGCCGCAGCCGATACACCATTTGTCGTCCACGAGCACCACGCCTTCAGGCGTTATGAAGGTGGCTGAAGCCGGACAAACCCGAACGCATGACGGCTGCACGCAGTGATTGCAGATCTTGGGCACAAAGAAGCCTTTTATGACCTTTTTCGGATCTACTTCAGAATAGCCTTGCTCACCGCCTTTCGGTGCCTCGACCTGCACCCGCACTTCGCCGTTTTCTTCGAGGTAAAGGTACCGCTCAACCCAAGTGCGCCAATTGTTCTCCGGTACGTGATTTTCCGTCCGGCAGGCACGCACGCAGTTGCCGCAGCCTATGCACTTGGTTGTGTCGATCAGGTATCCCCACCTGCAGTAAGAGGGTAGGCCGGAAACGGGAACCGTTCCCGCGGGCGGCTTTTGGCCCGCTCGAACAACCCAGCCCAAAAGCACGGTCGCACCGCCCGCCAAAACAGCGCGCCGCGGCACGGCTTTGCCGGAGCTTTTTTTCCGATCTGCTGCAGTGCTCATTTCAGTTTTCAACCTCGCTCAGCCGGTGTCTTTCAATCGACATGACAGGCCTTAGTCCACTTCGCAGGTATGAGGATCGTGGCAATCCACGCATGTTTCTTCATCTTCTCCGCCCATATCGCTGCGGTGACTCTCAAAATCCTCCACAGAGCCGAATTTTTTGGGGAGCCCGGCTCTCACCTTATGGCAGTGCATGCAGACGGCGGTCAATTCGGCTACGGCCTCGGGCATAACAGGTGCTTTTTCCTTTCCTTTGCTTTGGACGTGCGCAAGGGCCGGCCCGTGGCACGCCTGGCAGCCCATTTGTTCATGGCCGCCTGCAAGTTCGATAGCTCGTTCCTCAGGAGCTTTCTCCCCGTGGCAATCCGCCTGAAGGCAGCTTTTCTCAGGCGCATACGTAAGGGGTTTCTGCGTTTCTTCCACAAGAGCTTGCTTTCTGAAGCGGTAGCCGTGCTCCTCTGTGAAGCCCCGCGGAACAAGCAGCGCCAGGACCGTGGCACCTGCCCCCACAACAACGACGACAACGCACAGTGCAGCTATGAAGTGTTTTGCGTGGCGCATTGCATTTTCTCGCAGTCGGTTTCAGACGACTTCAACCCCCTGAAGGGGGGACCTGCAGCTGTTTTTCCGTACAGCGTGCGACCTGAAAGTCCCTGCAGGATACATGAGCTCGGTCCGCCGGACAAGAGTTCCGCGGTCAGCGGGGCGGGGCGGGAAGCCAGGTGCCGCGCTCAACATCAAGCACGCGCGGTACTTCATCGCTGCCTGTGAAGACAACAAGTCGGGCCCCGAAGCGCGGGGCGATGCGCAGGGCGCCCTCCTGACCGAGCACCACAAGCGCCGTTGTAAGTGCATCGGCCGCTTCGGCGCTGGGGCAGACAGCCGTCACACTCAGGATGGCCGCTCTTGCCCGGCCGGTACGGGGATCAACAATGTGATCAGCCCGCAATTCCTTGTAGGCGTGGTGGACGAACCGGCGGGGGCCCACGCTTGAAGTACTGACGGCCTCGTCTTGCACCTCGAGCTCAAGCAGCTTCTTGCGCTCATCGAGCGGTGAGAGGACTTCGAGTGTCCAGCGGCCGATCACTCCGACCGTACTGCGGCCGAAGGAAAGGCGGGCCCGGGAAACGCGCCACTTCCCTCGCAAAGCCCTGAGGCATAGGTCGACCGCCGTGCCTTTCCCCACAGCCCCCAGGTCCAGCTGCACGCCTTCGCGTTTGAAGTACACCAGGTGAGTGGGTTCCTCGAAGAGCACTTTGTCCAGACCGACGATCTGCATTGTC
>CAZGYL010000286.1:0-6637 GCA_964529985.1 uncultured Planctomycetia bacterium
CTTCTTCCTTTCGGCGATTACTTGGCTACTTTAACCTCGATCGACTTCGGCTTGACCTCTTCGCGCTTGCCGATCCGGATTGTCAGAACGCCGTCCTTGTAAGAAGCCTCAACGTCATCGGGGTTGATCCCTTCGGGCAGCGGAATATGCCGCTCAAACTCTCCGAAGTACCGCTCAACACGGTGTACATTCTTGGTCTTCTCCTCATGTTCGTGCTTCCGCTCGCCCCGCAGGCGGAGCGTATTGCCTTCGAGGCTGACCTCCACCTGCTTCGGATCAACGCCCGGCAACTCGGCTTCTACAAGGATATCCGAATCGGTCTCCCGAACGTCGACCGGGGGCAGGAAAGGACGTTCCTCACCCCACGTCCGGCCGAAAAGCGTCGGCGCGCGGAAGAAGTCCTCAAAGAGCCGGTCGATCTCGTCACGGAAGCTCCGCAGCCAGTAATCGCCGTCCCTTCTCCTCGGTACGATCTGCATAGCACCCTCCTTTCGTCTTCTCCCTCTCATGGCCCTACTCTTCTCCAACCACCTTCAACCTTCCGTCCTCCGGCCGGAACCCGCCGGCCGTTTTCCCTTTCCGTTTATGTTGACGCTTTCTGAAGCGGCGTTGTTACACCAGCTCATCCCCGTTTGACGGTTATCTTGCGGGCTTTGCGCTCCGCCGCTTTCGGAAGTGTCAGCTGAAGCACCCCGTCCTTGAATTCCGCAGTGATCCTCGCCCCATCGATGTCTTCACCGAGGGTGAACGAACGGTAGAATTCCCCCGGTTCAAATTCCTGCAGGACGATCTCTCCCTCAGCGGGGAGGTCTTCCTGCCTTCCGACGATCGTCAGGTTTCCCCGCTCAACGTGTATATCGAGGTTCTCCGGCCGAACGCCGGGCAAATCAGCCAGAATCACAACCGCATCGTCGGTGTCATAGATATCTACAGGCGGAACCAGCTGCCGCCGTTCCTTTTGAGCCTGGGCACGCTCCTTCACGACCATGGCCTCACCTCCTTTCTCAAGATTTAACTTCTATTTTGTGCGGCTTCGCTTCGGGTGCCTTAGGCAACGTCACCCGAAGGATCCCGTCCTTGAGGACCGCTTCGACCCGCTCCAGGTCGACTTTGTGCGGCAGCTGAACGGTCCTCCCGAAAGACCCGTAACCCCGTTCGCGCCGATAATGCCGCTCGGCCGGAACCTCCGCCGTCGGCTTCCGCTCTCCTTTCAGGGTTAGCGTCGTGCCGACTATTTGGACGTCCAAGTCCTCAAGGCCCACACCGGGGACCTCAGCGAAAAGAACCGATTCGTCCTCATTGGTAACGATATTCACGCGCGGGAAGCTCTCCCGCCGCTCAGCCATGAACGGCCCTCCGAGCCCGGCGGCCTCAAAGAGGTTGTTGACCTCTTGTTGCAGCCGCCTGAGCTCTTGAAATGGATCCCACGTCCGCCTTGTGATCCTCGCCATGTTCTCACCTCCTTTCTGCACCCCTCCGTTCGCTCCACCCCAAGCAATTGCAATGCGCGTGCCAAACGACCGTTTAACGTAACTCCTTTAATTTCAAGGCGTTACGAGCGCAACAAAAGCCAGCGCAGATTGTATCCTGCCACTTTGACACCCGGCGTAGCCGACAAAGCTCGAGACAAATCTTGTCGCCTGCCTTTTTGGCATGTCCCTCTATCGGCGCAGGTAGGAACCGCCGTGCGAAAGTATGAAACTTCCGCAGAGTGGAAAAACCTCGCTCAGTTCTCTACAATCGTTGTTCCGCCTTTTCTGCGGGGGGATCTTTCGGTTCGCCCCGGACCGAAGGCGGGCCGCGGAAAGACAAAGTCCGGCGTCACTTGCAGGACTCTGACACCAACAGGAAAGGAGAAGTGGCATGAGCAAACACAACCCAACCCAATGCAGGGTCTCCCGGAGGAGGTTTCTCGGCAGGGCGGCCCAGGCGGGCCTCGCGGGCCTTACGGCCCCCTCTCTCCTGAAGGCCGCCGGAGCCGGCGAAGTGCTCGGCGTGGGCTTTATAGGTGTCGGCGGCCGCGGCACCTATCTCCTGAACGAAACGCTGCGCCTGAGCGCCGCCGGCGCGAAGGTAAAGCCTGTTGCGGTCTGCGACATCTACGATATCCGGCTGCAGGAAGCGGCGAAGATCGCTAAGCTGCCCGCGAAGTCGGCATACCGGGATTACCGCGAGCTTCTCAAGCAGCCTGACGTGGATGTCGTTGTCATTGCAACACCCGATCATTGGCACGCCGCGATGACCCTGGACGCACTCAAGGCGGGCAAAGACGTATATTGCGAAAAACCCTTTACATACACCTACGAGCAAGCGCGTCAAGTAACCGAAGAAGCCGAGAAGCTGAACAAGATCATTCAGGTGGGCGTAAACGCCTGCTCGGACTCCCGCTACACCGACGCCTTCGAGCTCATAGATGCAGGCAAACTCGGCAAAATCCTCTTGACAACTGCACACCACTCCCGCAACAGCCGGGAAGGGGAATGGAATTATCCGATCGACAAGCGTGCCGATCCGAAAAAGAATCTCGACTGGAACGCTTTTCTCGGCCCGGCCCGCAAAACGTCTTGGGATCCGGAACGGTATTTCAGGTGGCGAAAGTTCTGGGATTACTCGGGCGGTATAGCCACGGACCTTTTCTTCCACCAGTTGACTTATCTTCTCAAAGCGGTCGACGGGCCGGACCCCGAATTCCCGCGCCGCGTAACCTCTTTCGGCGGCATTTACCAGTTCTACGACCGGGAAGTGCCGGACACGCTTGTTACGACCGTGGATTACCCTTCGAATCACACTTTTGTGCTCGTTTCTTCCCTCGCAAATGATGTGGGCATTGTGGAGGCCATCCGCGGCCACGAAGCAACGATCTTCTTTGAGGGGAACGACCTGGTAGTCAGATTCCAGGAGAAAATCGTCGGCAAGAAGGAGGATATCCGGATTCCCTGCAAGCGTCCGGGTACGGCTCGCGAGCACCTTGCCAACTTCTTTGAATGCGTCAGAACCCGCAAGGAGCCCAACTGTCCGGCTTACCTTGCGTACCGAGCGCAGGTGGCGATCCACATGGCCGTCATATCTTATCGGGAAGGGAACACCACGTACTGGCACCGCCGCAAAGAAAAGGTTTATCTCTGCGGCGAGCCGCTCAAGAAGAGCTGAACGGCGGCGGGCGGCGGTCCTCCGGCCTTTTACCGGCGGGCCGCCGCTTCCTCCACAACCTCAAGAGACCGCTCGGCAAGCTCCTGGGCTGTCCGGGGATCGCGCGCCTCAGCTATCACTCTTACTATCGGCTCCGTGTTTGACGGACGCACCTGGAGCCACTTGTCGGGCCACGTGAGGCGCACCCCGTCCGATCGATCGATCGAGGCGCCCCCAGCCAAACTCCTCTCGATGCCTCTGAGTACGAAAAAGACCTTATCCGAAGGACACGGCGCTTTGCGCTTGACGATATGGTAACGGGGCAGGGAATCGATCAACTCATCCAGCGACCGTTCCTCTTCGGCAAGGAGCTCAAGTATCAGAGCTATACCGGTGAAGCTGTCCCTGCAAGCGTGAACGGCGGGCACGATCACCCCCCCGTTCCCTTCACCGCCCACCGCACCGTCCACTGCAAGAAGTTTTTCCGTGACATTAATTTCGCCTACAGGCGTGCGGTAGACAGGTACTCCCGCCTCCCTCGCAATGTCCTCAACAAGCATAGTGGTTGAAAGGTTCACGACCACCGGCCCCTTCCACCGCTTGAGAACTTGCTTCGCAGCAAGCGCTACGGTGTACTCCTCGCCGATCGCACCCCGAGTAGGGCTTACAACCGCGAGGCGATCGGCGTCGGCATCCTGCGCGAACCCGATATCGACCTTTTCACGCGAAGCGGTTTCAACAAGCTGCGTGAGATTTTGAGCAACCGGCTCCGGATCGTGTGCGAACGGCTTGTCTACGTCTATGTTCAGAGCGACAAACCTGCAGCCCAACGCCTCAAGCAGCTTGGGGGTTGTGGGGGCACCGGCTCCGTTTACGCAGTCCACCGCCACGCGAAACCCGCAGCGTGCGATGCGTTCCTTGTCAACTAATTTCAAGATCGCAGCCATATGCGCTTCAAAAGCGCCTTCATCGCAGCTTACGCCCCTGAGCTCCGCGTCACCGACATGCCGGTATTCTCCCTGGTGATAAACATCAAGCAGCTCTTCCGCCCGGTACTGGTTCAAAAAGAGTCCCTGAGGGCCTATAAACTTCAGAGCATTCCATTCAACGGGATTGTGACTTGCCGTTATCGCGATACCACCGAATCCGCGGCGTCCTTTAACACGGAACTGGATCGACGGCACCGGGCAAATCCCCAGATCGATCACCGAAGCACCCGTGCCCAGAAGCCCGGCGATCACAGCCTGCTTCACCATGTGCCTCGAAGGACGGGTGTCGGTTCCCACAAGTATAGGCCCGCGGCCCGCGTAGCTTCCGAACGCAGCGGCAAACGAAGTTACGAGTTGAGGAGTCAGCGTTTCACCGACCACCCCCCTGACACCGGAAATGCTTATCTTAAGCGAGGTAAGTTTACTCATGACTTTCCATGGACTACTGCGTTTACAAGGCTTACCGTGTCTTCAAACAGCCGCTCCACTTCTTGAGCGTCCTCACCCTCCACAATCACTCGAAGCAGGGGCTCGGTCGTGGAAGCCCGTACGTGCAGCCATCTGTCGGGCCACGACACAAGCACTCCGTCGGCAAGAACCACGTTTTCGCCGCGGTAAAGCCTCCGCACCTCTTCAAGCGCGTAATAGACCCGATCAGGCGGACTCGGCACCACACCTTTCTTCATCGTGTAAGAAGGAAGCTGCGCACTGAGCTCGCCGATCGTCTTGCCGCTTTGCGCCATAGCCTCAAGAAGCAACGCCATGGTCACAAAGCCGTCAAACCCCCGCACAACAGGTAGATACGCCACGCCTCCACTGCCTTCGCCTCCCAAAACGGCGTTTTCATTGAGGCACCGGGCGACAACGTTCCCCTCTCCGATCTTGGTCCGCACCACACGCGCTTTGCGCCCGCCTGCAACGGCATCTATCATGCGGCTTGTAGAAAAAGTGCTTACCACGATCTGTCCGGGTTCCCGAAGCACATGTTGAGCCACCAAGGGGAACGTGTATTCCTCTGAAAGTGCTTCCCCACTCTCGGTTACGATACCCACCCGGTCCACATCGCTGTTTACCGCGAATCCCACATCAGCCTCTATGTGCCGCATCAGGGCTGCAAGCTGTTTCATATTCTCGCGGCTGGGAGCAGGACCGCGCGCGAAGACCCCGTCAAGCTCCTCGTTTATAAGTACCACCTTGCAGCCCAGAAGCTCGAAGAGAGGTCGGACGACAGGCCCGGCGGTACCGTTGCCGGCGTCAACCGCAACCCGGAAGTTGCATGAGCGTAAGGACGCCAGGTCCAGCCGGCCGATCGTATCTTCGAGATACCGCTCGACAAACCCCGTAACTGTACGTTCCCTGCCCAATTCGTTCCACCGCGCCTTCTTGAAAGCCGCGGCATGATACAGATCGAGAAGCTCCTCTCCCTCAGTGGGGTTAAAAAGCGCCCCGCGTGCGTTTATGAACTTAAGGGCGTTCCAAGCGGAATCATTATGACTGCCGCTGACCACTATCCCACCGCGCGCCCGCAGTTTGCGCACGAGGTACTGCACGATCGGTGTTGCGCACAAGCCGGCGTTGGCCACCGAGGTTCCCGTGGACAGCAGACCCGCGGTTACGGCTGCGGCAAAAAGAGGAGAAGAGCGCCGGGAATCGTAACCCAACACCACCTCCCCGCCGTCCACATATGTGCCGAAGGCACACGCGAAATCCGTAACAAGCTCAGGCGTAAGGCCGTTCCCTACAACACCACGAATCCAAGAGCTTCCGATCTTAAGTTGCTTCATAGACGCCGACCTCTCGTTGTGCTGCTTTTTCCCGGCGCGAAAGCGCCGCGCCGGAACCCTCTACATTACCGGTGACTCCAAGGCGCCACAACCTGAGATCGGACCTCCTTGCTCTCATAGGCCCGCGCTTGTATGCTGCCCTTCAATTCGGGTGTCCTTTGTGCCGAAAGACACGGAGAGCAGACCGGGCGATCCGCTGTTATCTCTAGGCCGGGAGGAAAAACATGCAACCGGACTTTTCCATTCGCAGACTCGGTGAGCCGCGGATTCCTTCCCCCCTGGGGCTCTCTACAGTCGACGGCGATAAGGTCGCCAACTTTATCCCTGAAAACCAGGCAATCCTTTTCCATAACGTGATGCATCCCGACGGCTCCCCTCCCGGCGGTCCCAGCCTTGAGGTGGCGGGGCCCCGCGAAAAGATCTTCTTCAACCCGCGGGAAGTCCGCGCGGCCGTTGTAACGTGCGGCGGGCTCTGTCCGGGCTTGAACAACGTGATCCGCGCTCTGGTTTTTGAGCTTCATTACCGCTACCACGTAAACGAAATTTGGGGGATTCGCTACGGATACTGGGGTATGGTTCCCGAGAACGGTTCCCTGGCGCTGCGCCTGACTCCTTCTCTGGTCGAATCCATTCACACGCTGGGAGGAACGTTTCTTGGGAGTTCGCGCGGGCCTCAGAACGTTGACAGGATGCTGGAGTTTCTATGCTCCCGCAAGATCAACGTTCTTTTCACCG
>CAZGYL010000287.1:0-6630 GCA_964529985.1 uncultured Planctomycetia bacterium
ACGCCTGTAGAGGTCCCCCAGCTGGCGGAGCAAGCGCTTCTCCCGCGGCGATTCCTTTAAGCGTTCCTGCACACGCTTGATCGCCTTCCAGGCGTCCTCTTCGGTTCTGATTATCTGCTGCTCCTCTTGGAGTTCCTTGGCCTCTTCCTCGTCTTTGAGGAGATCGCGGAAGTCGCCCTTTCCGGACTGGTGCCTTTCCTCCGCTTTTTTAACCATTGTGGCCGCGGACAGATCGCGTATCGCCTTGCTGGCCTCCTTGTCGTCGGGCCGGTACTGGCGCACCTTCTCCCAACATGCTATGGCTTTCTCAGGATCGATCGACGCGTAAAGCGTCCCCAGCTGCCGCCAAGCTTCAACCTGTGTGCGGTCGATCTCGATGATTTGTTGCAGGGTGGATATCGCGCTGTCGGTGGCGCCCTCGATCTGACGGAACGCGTTGGCCAGCTGATAGAGCATGGTGACATCCTGAGGCGCGTTCCTCAGGTAGTTTTCGATCTCGACTATCTGTTCCTCCCATTTGCCCGCCATGGCCAGTTTCTTGAGGCGGAGCTGCAGGGCCATCCGCGCCATGGAGGTTTTCCAATTGCCGCGGGGATTGCCGCCTTTTTCCTGGATCGCAAGAATCTCGGTTTGGCGCAGGCGCTTTCGCTGTTCGTGGTTCAGGGGATCGAGTTTCAATCCCTGCAGTAGCAACTCAATAGCGTAATCGAAGTTACGGCGTTTGATCGCCTGCTCCGCTTTTTGAAACAAATTTTGTGCTGCTCTGGCCATGGCCTTTTACTCCGCTTCTCACAGTACCCCGGAGGAGAGAAAAACTATTCTACCACCGCCTGTGCCGGACGGTCAACGGGAGCGCGCTTGTCGGTTCGCAAATGCGTACTATACTAGGGATCCTGGCACCTGCCAAGTCGATTCTTTGCGGCCCTTGAGCCGTTTGTACCGTGCCCGAGAAAGGGGGTGTGCAAGTGCGTCTCCGCATTTATCCGGATCCGATCCTGAAACGCAGGGGAGTGCCGGTCCCCGGTCCGCGAAGCGCTGAGGTCGTAGAACGCGAGCTTAAGCCCCGCTTGGAGCAGATGTTTGAAATAATGGATCGGGAAGGAGGTATCGGTCTGGCTGCGCCCCAGGTGGGCTGGTCGGTGCGGATATTCGTCACCTGTATCCCGGTCGGCGAGGCCCAAGGGGATCGTCGTGTGTACATAAACCCGGAGATCATTGAGGCTGAAGGCGCTGAAGAGGCTGAAGAGGGCTGCTTGTCGTTTCCGGATATCCGCGGGCGGGTTACGCGGCACTCCGAGGTGCGCATGCGGGCTGAGGATCTCCAGGGCAACGTATTTGAAGAGGTGGGAACGGGACTTACGGCCCGCTGCTGGGAGCATGAGATCGATCACCTTGACGGAATCCTCTTTATCAGTCGGATGACTCCGGGCGATCGACTTGCAATCGCTTCGGCTCTTCGAGAGCTTGAGGAAGAGTACCGGCGGCGCAACGCCCGGAGGAGTTCCCGCAAGTGAGCCGCAGTATTTCTTCGGACCCACCCTGGGGTCCCGCTGAAAGGTCGATCGTTACGGTAGGCCTCTTTGACGGCGTACACCTCGGGCACCGCAAAATCATAAAGGAACTTTGCCTCTGGGCCGCTGAAGCCGGTGCAACTCCGGTCGTTATGACCTTCGACCGGCACCCCGGAGAAGTGCTGCGCGGCACGGCTCCTCCTCTCATCGACGCTCCCGCTTTCCGAGTGGCTTTGCTCAGGTCGCTTGGAGTTGAAAAAGTTTGGCTTCTCGAACTTTCAAGAGAGTTCCTGTCCCAGACCGCTGCAGAATTCTTAGAGAGATTCGTTGCAGGTGCGCTCAACGGAACAGGCTTGCTTGTGGGGTTTAACAATCTTTTGGGATCAGACAGGGCCGGGTTTGAAAAACTCAGGCGGGAAGGGGAACGCTGCAATATCGAGGTGCGTTCCTGCGGGCCCTGCACTGTGGGCGGGGAAGCCGTGTCGAGTACTTTGGCGCGCCGGGCGGTTCAGCAAGGCGAGCTGGGACGGGCGCGCCTTTTGCTCGGCCGTCCTCCCGTTCTATGCGGCCGGGTGATTCAGGGAAGAGGGTGGGGGAGGCGGTTCGGTTTTCCGACCGCGAATCTGGCATTGGCCCACGGGGCCGTCCTCCCGTGCGGTGTTTACGCAGGACAGACCCGCTGGGCCGGACGTCCCTATTTGGCCGCTGTAAGTATCGGGACGTGTCCTACACTGAGATCCGAGCCGGTCCCGGCCGGCAGAGGCGCCTATGTGCCCGGCGAGCACACGGTGGAAGTCCACTTACTCGATTTCAACGGTGATCTTACAGGAGCGGATCTCGCTGTGGCTGTAAACGAAAAGCTCAGGGAAGAAAAACGATTCCCTTCGCCTGAAGATCTGATCGCCCAAATAAAGAGGGACTTGGAAAGAGTGCGCGCCGTGGGGTTCGACGGCCAAGCCGATCTACCCGCCCTTGAAGCATGCTGCCGCTCGACGCGCCTGGAGAACGGCTGATCGAATCGGCGGCCTCAGAAGTCAAGTTCCTTCCCACCCGGTTTCGGACCGGAGGACCCGGAAGTTGAGGTTTTCTTTGTAGAACTTTTGCTCGATTTTTTCTTTTTGGGCTTCATCAGGCCCACCTCGATTTTTATGTCGTCCGATACGGTTACTCCCTTTTTCTCCAGAGTGTCAATCACCCACTTCGGATCCGGCACTCCCTCGATTCTGAGCTCTATGATCCTGAATTTGGATTTGAGCCACACAAAGCCCACAAAACCTGTTTCGTTCTTCAGAGCCGGATATTTCGAGACGAGTTCTCCGTCGTAATAGACTTCCAACGTGCCGTACTTGGCGTCGGAAGGCCACACCGTACGCAGTTGCCACTCGTGGGGTTCCTTTCTGTCCACCCAGTTTTTCGGAGCGCCTTTGGCTCCGGCGAATTTCGTAGGCATGGCCCTTACCATGCGGGCTCCGCGTACGAGTCCCGCGTACACTCCGAAAAGGGAACCGTAGCCGATTCTGCCGTTGCTCAGTACCTGCGCGATTATGGTGCTTCCGGGCTCAAGCAGCTCGACATGGCATTTAAAGGTCGCCGTAACCTCCCGCCTGAACTGAGGTTTGAGGAAGAGGTAGCCCGTGCCTCCGGCCCAGAACGAAAAGTTGTGTTCCATGCCGCTTTCCTTGAACTGGTATTTCAGGAAAGGCGACCTCGCCCTGAGGACGTCCTTCTGAAGCGTGCGGCCATCGGTGTAATCCACCGAAAGCTTTCCGTTTTCGTAGTTGGGGACTCCTGAAACCAGCTTGTCCAGGTTGGCCGCAACCAGACCGTCGAAACCGGTGGGCGCAGCCGGGACCTCGGACTGCTGGTCAGGTGCAAGGGCAGGCGATGGCTGCGGTGCCTCTTCGGGTGGCGTAAGTTGCGTGTCGGTGCCGGGGGCTACAGGCGGTGCTTGAGTCTGTGTGGCTGCGAACTGTTTCTCCGCTTCAATGGATTCGATGATCTGGAGGAACTGGGATTTGGCCGCGCGGTACTGCTCCAGGGCCATTTCGTAGTTTTTCTCTTCAAAGTAGCGGTCGCCGTCCCGAGCCGTATCGTCCGCGTACCCGAATTCGGTGGCCCGCTTTGTTTCTCCTCCTTTTTCCGCGGCCAGCTTGCGCTTCTCCAGCATGAGCTTTTTTTCTTCCAGGGCCAGTTTCTTGAAACGCTCCAGGCGCGCCAGCTCCTCTTTCTTGCGCTCCACTTCGCTTAAAGCGTCGTTGAAAGAGGCTCGTGCGCGGCTCAACATGCTTTCAACGCGTATCAGGTTGGAGCCACTCTGGAGCTGCTCTTCGGCTTGTTTCAGCTGGCTGAGTGCGTCTTCCCACAGAATCTTCACCAGGGTCTCGGCACCGGCTTTCTTAGCTTTGTCGCGCAGGCGCTGCACCTCTTTGAGCTTTGTCTCCAGCCGGGTGAATTTCGCTTTGTTGCGCGGGGCTTCCTGGGCGGCCCTTTCAAACTGCCTGCGCGCCATGTAGAAACGGGACTTGGCGGAGGTCAGTTTCCCCTGATCAAGATAATCGTTTGCTGTCTCGTAGTATTGAACCGCCTTGTCGAACAACGCTTTTGCATATTTGGGCGCTCCGGCTTCTTCAGCTTTTTGATGGGCCGCTTCGGCCGCCTCCCTGGCCTTCTGCACCGCTTGAGCGGTCTTTTGCTTGGCCTTTTCCCCTGCTTTTTCGCTCGAACCGCCTCCGCAGGAGGTTAGGATCGCCAGAACGAGAGCCGGCAGCAGCGCTCGTGCGTACGTCATTGTTTACACCTCCTCCTGTGCATTTACACCTTAAGAGTTTCTTCAGTCTACGGGGAGGGTCTGTGGCGTCCGGGCCCGCGCCGAACCTGCTCCGCAGCGTCTCCCTCCTTTGTTGAGTTTCAGGAAAACTCCTAGCAGTTGATTATAGGTGAGGGTCTCCCTGGGGCAAGGAGCCCTTGCACAGTCCGGCGGTCGTAGGTACGCTTGGCGCTCTGTTGCGGTTGCCGCCTTCTTGAGCTTGATTCGCGTTACCGCCTCATTTCTCAGCCCTCGAAACCAGAGGGGGAAATCGTGCGCAAACCGCTCGTCGTCACTATTGATGGACCTGCCGGAAGCGGCAAAACGGTCTGCGGGAGACTTGCGGCCCTGCAGTTGGGATATCAGTTTCTCTCCTCGGGAATCTATTACCGTGCAGTGACTTATGAAGCCCTGAGGAGCGGGGTGGACCTTCAGGACGAGGAGGCTCTCGCCGCCTTGGCGTCCTCGGTGAAGATCACCCTGAAAAACGAACCTGAGGGCTTGCGCGTGGAGATCAACGGGGAAGATTGCACAGAGGCTCTCAAGCAGGAGAAGGTTACAGCCGGCGTCCGGTACGTCGCTGAAAAGCCGGCGGTACGTTCCGCTGTAAACGAAGTCCTCCGTCGCTTTGCCGAAAAACATACGGTGGTTGCCGAGGGTAGGGACATGGGATCTGTGGTTTTCCCGGCTGCGGACTGTAAATTCTATCTTGAAGCCAGTCGGGAATGCCGGGTGGAGCGCAGGCGGAGGGAGTTGGAGGCGCTCGGGGTGCACGTGGAGCCGGAGGCATTGCGCCGCAGCATTGAGGAACGCGATCAGCGCGACAAGACAAGGCCGATTTCGCCGCTGGTGGTTCCCCAGGGCGCTGAGGTAATCGACACAACCGACCTGACGGTGGATCAGGTGGTGGAGCGGATCGTGCGGCGTGTTTATGAGAAGCAGAGAGAGAAGGCCGAAAGATCCTGAGCAGCTTAAGGCGGTTCTGGGGTGCCGATTCTTCTACAGCTGCACATACAGCGTATGTGCGCCCCTTTTCTACGGCCTGTGGCAGCTCAGGGTACGCGGTCGCAGGTATATTCCGCGGCAGGGCGGGTTGATCGTCGCTGCAAACCACCAGAGCTTTCTCGATCCTGTGATCCTTGGAGTTGCGGCCAGGAGGCCCCTTGCCTTCATGGCCCGCAGGAGCCTTTTCAAAGGCTTTTTCGGGGAGTTGATCGGTGCTCTGAACGCGATACCGATACCCCGTGAGAGCTTCACCCCGGGGGCCTTGCGCCAGGCACTGTCCGCGCTGCGCTCCGGGTGGGCTCTTGTGGTTTTCCCTGAGGGCACCAGAACGGCTGACGGCTCTTTGTCGGCTCTGCGCAGGGGGGTGGCGCTGCTGGCGGCTCTGTCCGCGGTTCCTGTCGTGCCCGCCGGGATCCAGGGGGCGTTCGGTGTATGGCCGCGGTTCCGGAAGCTTCCTTTCATTTGGGGCAAAATCAGTGTCGCCTTCGGGCCGATCATGGTGTACGATAAGCGTTTCGACTCCTATGATGGCTTCACCGAACGACTGGCCGAAGCGCTTTTTGCCCTTACAGGAAGCGGCCGTCGTTAAACAGGTGGGCTTGAGCCCTCCGGGTGGCCGAGGAGACAGACAGGGGGAACGGCTGGCAAGGTTCCCGGGACCGGTCCGCTTCTTGCCGGATTACGCCGGGCGGATGGGCGCTGGTTTTTGGTGGTTTACGGTATGGCACGTAACGAACTTTTAAAGCAATTCGATCTTGAAGGTGAGGAACTGGAAAAACAGGTCTCCCAAGTCGCAGGAGATCTGAGCGACGAAAAGGTCCAGAAGATTTACCAGGATTCGGTTCAAGACTTCACTGTAGATACGATCCTCAAAGGACGCGTCGTCGATGTGACCGATGACGAAGTCATCGTCGACGTGGGCTACAAATCGGAAGGCATCATCCCCAAGGACCAGTTCGATCCGGAGAATCCCCCCAAGCCTGGCGATGAGATTGAAGTGCTCCTGGAAGCTATCGAAGACGAGTCCGGCTTGATCGTTCTTTCTTACAAGAAAGCCCAGCGGATCCGCGGCTGGGAACGGATCGTAAGCACCTGCAAAGAAGGCGATGTCGTCAAAGGCAGAGTGATGCGCAAGATCAAGGGAGGACTCCTGGTGGACATCGGTGTCCCTGTTTTCCTCCCTGCATCGCAAGTGGGAATCAGGCGCAGCGGCGATATCTCCGATCTGATCGGGAAGGAAATAGAGTGCAAAATAATAAAAATCGATGAAGGCCGAATGAACATCGTCGTAAGCAGGCGCAAGCTCTT
>CAZGYL010000288.1:0-6607 GCA_964529985.1 uncultured Planctomycetia bacterium
AGGCGGAGAAGAAACAAAAGAGGAAGGAAAGACCATGGCTGCAAGAATCGAAACGATCAAGGCTCGTCAAATTCTGGATTCCCGCGGCAACCCCACGGTGGAAGCGGACGTGATTCTCAGCGACGGCACGATGGGGCGGGCTGCAGTGCCCTCCGGTGCTTCGACAGGTGAAAACGAAGCACTTGAGCTCAGAGACGGCGATAAGAAAAGATACATGGGTAAGGGCGTGCTTAAGGCCGTAGAAAATGTGAAAACCAAGATATTGCCCGCGCTTAAGGGGAAAGACGCTTCGGATCAGCGTTCGCTGGATTCAACGCTTTGCAAACTCGACGGCACCCCGGAGAAGAAAAACCTCGGTGCCAACGCCATACTGGCGGTTTCAATGGCTGCGTGCAGAGCCGCGGCTGCAGCAAGCGGCAAACCTCTCTACAGGCACCTCCGCGAGACTTTCGGTCTTCCGGCGGGGGAGTTCCTCCTGCCCACTCCGCTTATGAACGTGCTTAACGGAGGCGCTCATGCGGACAACAACCTCGAAATCCAGGAATTCATGATCGTTCCGGTCAAGGCGCAGACCTTCGCCGATGCGATCCGCATGGGTGTTGAGACTTTCCACGCGCTTAAGGGCCTTCTCAAGGAAGCGAAGCTCTCCACGGCCGTTGGTGACGAGGGAGGTTTCGCACCGAACTTGCAGGACGACGAGGAGGCCCTGAAATTCATAAACAAAGCGATCGAGAAGGCGGGATACAAACCGGGCGAAGACGTGGTGCTTGCACTTGATGCCGCAGCGAGCCAATTCTACAAGGACGGCAAGTACCGGTTCCGCGGCAAGGAGATGAGTGCCGCCGATTTGATCTCGCTCTACGAGAACTTCGTGTCCTCCTACCCGATCGTCTCGATCGAAGACGGCCTCACCGAAGACGGCTGGGAGGACTGGAAACTGCTTACAGAGCGCTTGGGCGGGAAGGTGCAGCTTGTGGGCGACGATATCTTTGTTACAAACGTGCGCTTCCTGCGAAAAGGAGCCGAAACGGGAGTCGCAAACTCCATTCTCATCAAGCTCAATCAGATAGGCACGGTTACGGAGACAGTGGACACGGTGCTTGAGGCCTCCAAGCTCGGCTACTCTTCGGTGATCTCCCACCGGAGCGGGGAGACCGAAGACACTTTCATAGCCGATCTGGCTGTGGCCCTTAATACCGGCCAGATCAAGACGGGTTCGGCCAGCAGAACCGACCGCATGGCCAAATACAATCAGCTTTTGCGTATCGAGGAGGAGCTGGGAAGCGAAGCGCGCTACTCCGCCGGGAGTACCATAAAGAACTTCCGGAGCTGAAACCGGCCGCTTCTGCCGGGCTTCTGAGGAGGTACAGACTCCGGCGTGGAAACGCCTGAAAGGAGGGACCCGCCATGTCCGCGGAAATCTACGCCGACGTGTACTCCTTTCTGAAGTTGCACACAACGCCGCTTGAGCTGGTGGATCCGGAAGGCGGGGGAAGAGTGCTGCTTGCTCCCGAGCTTGCCGCGAGGGTCATGACCAGCACCGCAGGAGGAATGCGCGGTAAGAGTTACGGCTGGGTGAACCGCCGGGCTTTTGTGGGCGGGCGCGATCCCAAGTTTACGAATTTCGGCGGCGAAGAGCGACTTTGGCTGGGCCCCGAGGGAGGGCAGTTTTCACTGTATTTCCCTCCGAATGCGCCCTTCACGTTGGAGCATTGGTTTGTACCGAAAGCGTTCAATGACGAACCTTACGCCGTGGTTGAAAGCGGGGAAACCGAAGCGGCGATGGTCAAGAGCATGGCCCTTCGAAACTACAGCGGCACGGAGTTTGAGCTCCTTGTCGAAAGAAGGTTCCGCATTATTCCCCGCACAGAAGCGGTATCGCTGCTTGACGTGCCTTTGCCTTCGGAGGTCAAACTTGTAGCCTATGAAACCGAAAACACGCTCATAAACCGCGGCTCTGAGAAACTACGCAAAGAAAAGGGACTGGTTTCGATTTGGCTCCTCAGCATGCTGAATCCTTCGGGGCGGACAGCCGTCCTCATACCTTACCGCGGGGATTCGGAAGGCGGAAGCGGGTCCGTCGTGAACGACACCTATTTCGGACCGGTTCCCCCCGGGCGTCTTGCAGTCACCGACTCGGTTATCGTATTTAAGGCCGACGGCAAGCACCGCTGTAAGATCGGGGTCGGGCCGGGCAGGTGCCGCGACCGGCTCGGAAGTCTTGACCTTGAAAACGGACTTCTAACGGTCGTGTTGTTCTCCTTTTCCGGTGAAAGCGATTACGTGAATTCGCTTTGGGAAATCCATGAGGATCCGTACAGCGGCGATGTGATAAACAGTTACAACGATGGACCTCCGCCGGGAGCCGAAGAAGGGCTGGGAGGTTTTTACGAGCTTGAAAGTTCTTCTCCTGCACGCGAGCTTGAGGTGGGGGAAAAGCTCGTTCACACGCAGAAGATTTTTCACATGGAAGGACCGCTCGAAGACCTCGATACACTCTCAAAGCGTATTCTTTCAGCCGGAGCGGCAGAAGCGCGCCGCGTCCTGAGTTAGTGCCTCATCCAATAACTACCTTCCGGTCTTGGCTTTTCGCCAAAACCGGACTCGGGGCGCCTGGCGGAGAGATTTTGGCATTAGGCGTTACTACTCTTACCTCTTGCAGGTCAATTCGTCTTCTGTGAGGTCAGGCCCGGGGCTCGGAAACGGAGGTGTGTCCCGCTTTTTATGCGAATTTCCGCCGGGCTAATCTCAGGCCTCAGGGACTTTGGAGGATCCGGCGTGTCAGGGAAACAACCTCATAGAGACCCCCAACATTGACCGGCTTGCTTCTTAGGACCGGCTGCGCCGGAAAAACTCTATCGCTTTTTGCCTTTCTTTACCCGCGTCTTCTTGGTGTTTCGGGCCGCACGCTGCTTGTAACAGTAAACCTTGCCGTCTTCTGCAGAAAGGTATATCCTGCCGCCGGCTGCTATCATCCCGTCGAACTCCGGCGGTGAGGGAAGGTCCAGCTGGAAGAGCTCTTTGCCCTCTGATGCCGAAAGAAGCAGCAGAAGGCCTCCTCTTTTTCCTTCGAGCATTTCGGTGCCTTCAGGACCCGGCCAAACCGAAGGAGGGCCTGCAACTGCCAGGGTGTCTCCGGCAAGAACCATTGCTCTTACGAGGAAAGGAATTCCCCGGGACCAAACGTATTCCCTCCCGCGTTTGGGCCCTTTTGCCTTCCCCGGACCGATTTTTTCTGCAAAAAGGAGGTAATAGATCCACCGAGGCCCGCCATTGCGCCTCATTCGATAGTGGAAGATCGTGTATGCGTCCACACCGACGTGGCTCCCGTAATGAACGTACCTTGAACGCCCGAACCCATAAGCAGTGTCCTTGCTCAAAACAAGTATCCTGCCTGCAGGGTTCCTATTGCCGGCGGCAGGCCACCCTCCGTAGCCGCATCTCATACCCGTACCGTAGAACCAGTAGCTGCGGTGCCACCAGCTGCCGTCCAGAAAGCCGATGGAGCTGAAGAGGTGGGGTACTTCAGGCGGCTTTTCGTTTCCTTCCAGGTCAAACCGCTTGTGGCGCATAAAAACAGAACGGCCGTCCGAAGAAAGAATGTCCGGAAGCGCCCCTGTCATGTCTACGCCCCTTACACTCTCCTCGGGCTCCAAACCTGTTCTTGGATCCAGGCTGTTGATTCGCGTAATGGAAAGCACCTTTCCTGTAGCAGCTTCAAGGCGCCACAGACGGATCCCTCCGTCGGTGAAAGAGCACCTTCCGGCTGCACACCACAGTTCCCCGTTCAAAATGAGTACACTTCCGTGAACAGGCCAAACAGACTCAAGCTGCCCGTAGGCGAAAACCCTCCTTTCTTCAGGGGCCGCCCTGAATCTCCAAGCCAAAACACCGTCAGAAGCCCTTACACAGTAAACGTATCCGTCTCTGCTGCCGAAGAACACTCCGTTGCCGCAGAGAGTGGGAGGAGAGTCTACTCTGCCCTCTGCTGTAAACGTCCAGGCGACGGAGCCGTCCGATTCGCGGAGCGCAAAAACCGTATGAGTATCAACTTGGGCGAAGAATATTTTTCCCTTTCCCGCGGTAAGAGCCGTAAGCCTCCCTCCGATGGGCTTACTCCAAGCAAGCTGGAGCGCCTTTGGAATTTCGGCACTGGTTGACCCGCTTCTTGAGATATCGTGCCTGTAGGTCGGCCAGCCGGCACGATCGATATCTTTTGAAAGGTCGATTGTGCCGTATGCAGGGCCGCGAAGCAGCCTTGACTCCTTTTGGGAAGCTACGACCGGTGTTCTCCGCGAAGAAGACAGGGCGTTGAAGCCGTTCAGTTTCGCCTCAATGTAGCAGGCGCACGAGTGAGGCGGAGCGTAAAGCAGCCCGTAAGAAGGCAGAACTCCATACTGGCATATGCCTCGCACCCAATGATTTGCAGCCGCAGCGCCTGTTCTTACGTCCACAAGTTCAATTCCAGCTCTGTTAA
Organism: uncultured Planctomycetia bacterium; assembly: GCA_964529985.1. Classification (GTDB taxonomy): domain Bacteria; phylum Planctomycetota; class UBA8108; order UBA8890; family UBA8898; genus CAZGYL01. The sequence goes on from CAZGYL010000288.1 coordinate 4,478, forward strand.
GGATCAAGTAGTTTTCCGTAGCTTTATTGCGGTAACACCGGTGGTGCCCCATTCCGATCCTGAAAAAGCTGCTGTCCGGAGGTCTTCTCTTAACTATTCTCCCGGTTCGGAGGTCTCTACCTTCGGTCATCCCGGGATCAGTCGCCCGCACGAGATTCCCGGTCCAGACCACGCCTCGTACAACCAGTACGTCTACGGGCGAGTTGTAGCCTTCTCTGCACGGACAGCGCCAAAGCTCCTCACCGTTTTCCACGGAATAAGCGATGAGTTCTCCTGGAGGCGCGATCCCACCGGCGCTGCTCGGGATCCAGAGTACTTTACCTTTTTCAGGTTTAAGTGAGCGCGCAAGGGAAGCGCTTTTTCCCCTGTCGGCCGAAAGAACCACGCCGTTTACGGCTACAAGAGTCGGAGTAGACCAGCCTAATCTTACGGTGCTGGAAGGTCTTTCGGCGCGCCATATCCTGCGGCCTGTTTTTGCATCGAGGCATAAAACAGCCTGCGGGTTCTGAAAGAAGACCCTTCCTCCGGAAACGCAAAGAGTAAGCGGGAAAATCTCCTCTGTCTCTTCGTCGTGCTTTTGCCAGAGGAGTCTGCCTGTTTCGGCATCCAAAGCCATAATTCTCTTCTTATGAACCGAAGGAGTTGCATATCGCCACCAAAGACCTTTCACAGGGTTTTCCTTATCCCTTTCCCCCGCAACCAAGTAAAGGATCCCCTTTTCGTGAAGGATCTCTTCGGTTCCTTCGGTTCCCGAGTAAACCCGCAATGTCTTTCCGGTTGCAGCGTCCAGAGCGCTTACCGGCTCGTCGTAACCAAGGGTGACAAAGACATTGTCGCTCGTTGCAACGAGCCTCCTGCCGAGGCTTGCAGGGCCGCTTCGAAATCCCCTCAGGTGGTTTTCCCAACCGTGGATTTTCCTTTTCCACAGCACGACGCCGCTGAATGCATCCCGCGCCACGAGCCGCCATTCGGAAGGAAGCGCTACAAAAGCAGTGGCCCCTTCATCTACTATGTAGAAAATCCTTCCGCCAGCAGAAACAACAACGCTCACTGAAGCGAGGTGATCATGGCTTCGAGCCCATTTGGGACTGCCGACCCATTTTATATGCCTGGGAGGGCCGACAAGCTTATCCTTTGCAACCGCGTTGTTGTCGGGTCCATGCAGCGCGTGCGTCCATTCGTCCCTTACGCCGGAAAACTCCCTCCGGATAGTCCTGAGCTTTCCATTCGCGCTTATGCAAAGCACACCTCCAGGCGCCAGGACTCTGAGCCATTCGCCCATGCTTTCAGCGTCTCGCACGGGTGAGAGCGTCACAGCGAGGTTTACGATTTCTTCTGCATAGGGCAGGTAGTTCTTTTGCCATAGCTCTACTGAAGCTTTGCCGTAGATCCCCCAGGATTTCAGGTTCTCTCTGGCTTTCTCAACTTCTTCTTTACTCCTGTTGAGGCCGTGTACGAGGTAGGGCCCCGCCTTGACGAAGTCAGCAGCCAGCCTTCCATCGCCGAAAGGCAGCAGAACAACAAGGCCGCCTTTGACTCCTGTTGCCTTGATGATATCTCGGGCCGTAATCGGCAAGATTTGTTCTTCGGCAGAAAGAATCTCCGGCAAAAGCCAAGAAAACACCATTGCCGCAAACGCGCGTCCGATTGTGTTCGTCCGGAAGTAAAAGTCCCTGCGTGCCATTTCTCTCTCCTTATTCCGCTCTTTACTCTTTTTTTCCCTCGAAACAAACTACCTCACCCGACATGGTGGCCATAAAGAGCCGGCCCCCGCACGCCGCCATGCCATCCCAGACAGGCGGACTTTCCAACTTGTAGGTTGCAACCCCGGAACCGTCTGAAGCAGACACAGCCAAAAGAGAACCCCCTCTCTTTCCTTCAAGGGCTTCTTCCTGTGCGCGCAGTTTATCAAGAAGTCCTTGCTCTCTTCTCCGCTGAAAAACCCGGTTCTCGTTCACCAGCTCCGGAGGCCCTGCTATAAAGAGAGTTCCTCCTGCAAGAACCATTGCCCGTACTCTGATAGGAACCTCCCTTGCCCACTCACAGCGTACCTGCTTGCGCCCCCAAGCGGGAAGCCGCTTTCCCGGGTGGGGGGCTGGAACCAGCGGAGGCTTTTTCTTTACCTTATAT
>CAZGYL010000289.1:0-6606 GCA_964529985.1 uncultured Planctomycetia bacterium
TTGCCGTTGTACCCGACGTACGCAACTGCGTTTCTCCTGATGTAAAACAACCGGGCGACAAGCTTTATATTGTGGGATCGACGGACTCTGCACTCGGAGGATCGGAATTCCTTGCCTGGTGCGGCGAAACTCAGCGCGGCCGCCCGTATCGCGGCTCAAAGGCCCCTCTTCCATCGTTAGGCCTGCTTGAGCGCTACCGGAGGTTCGGACGTGCCCTTTCCAGGGGACTTATTGCAAGCGCGGAAGCGGTGGGGCTCGGAGGACTTGCGATTGCAGCTTCGCGCAAAGCGCTGGGAGGAATGTTGGGCCTTAGAGTGGATCTAGGTGCCGTTCCTCAAGAGGGGAATCCAAGTGTTGCGGAGCTTCTTTTCGCTGAGACGCCCGGCCGGATCCTCTGCACGGTCAGGCCCGAGCATGCTCAGGAGTTTGAAGAGTTGATGGGGCCTGAGCCATGTTCGTGCATTGGAGAGGTGACACGGGCCGGACTTCAGATACAGTACGAGGGGAGAACTTTGGCAGAGCTTTCTCTGGAGGATCTCAGTGAAGCCTATCACGGAACCTTCCGGGAGTTCGAAAGTGCGCCCGAGTAAGGCCAAGCCCGGCGTTATCGTTTTGACCGGATACGGTATCAACTGCGAAGAGGAGACATGCTGGGCGTTTGAGCGCGCCGGAGCGAGAGGGCGCATAGTTCATGTGAACGACTTGGTCGAGGCGCCGCGTATGCTCGACGACTGCCAGATATTCGTTGTGCCCGGCGGTTTCTCCTACGGTGATGACACCGGCTCCGGAAAGGCCCTTGCAAACAAGCTGCGCAACCGATTGTCAGAAGAACTACAGAATTTTGTTGACAAAGACCGCCTGGTGCTCGGCGTTTGCAACGGATTCCAAGTGCTGACCTCTCTGGGGCTTCTCCCTTTCAGACGGGTGGGGGAGCCGCGGGTCGCCCTTACCCATAACAGGAGCGCCAGGTACGAATGCAGGTGGGTGACCTTGAAGGTTGAGCAGAGCGTATGCGTTTTCACGCGTAACTTGAAGGTGCTCCGTATTCCGGTTGCTCACGGCGAAGGAAGATTTACAACGGACGGAGAAACCTACCGCAAGCTTGAGGAAGGCCGCCAGATCGCGCTCCGCTACGCCTTTTCGGACGGACGGCCTGCGGGCGGCAGGTTTCCCTACAACCCGAACGGCTCGCTGGGTGACGTTGCAGGCATCTGCGACCCCACAGGCAGGGTTTTCGGGCTCATGCCGCACCCTGAAAGGGCCTTCCTGTTCATTCAACGCGACGACTGGTTCCGCACTGCGGACCGCCTGAGGCGCGAGGGCAAGGAGCTGCCGACGCTGGCCGACGGCGCGCTCCTCTTCCAAAACGCGGTTGCTTACTTCGGCTGAGGCACCAGTGAGGAGGCCGGGCTTAAGAATTTTCCGGAAGTTTGCCGAAAAAGGGTAAGTGAGCGTTCCTTAACGCCGGTACTTTGTGGGGAACTGTTCAGCAGGCGGGAATTCGGGCCGGAGATACGGGGAAACGGATTTCTCCTTTGGAACGCCGGCAGGAGAGGTGAAAAAGTGGCTGCCCAGTTCAGCAAGCGGGCGCAAGCGGTCTTGGCCGCAGCGGAACGGGCCGCGCGGGAGTCCGGGGCCCTCCGTCCGACAGCATGGCATTTGCTCCAAGCTGTGCTTGAGGAGGAAGGAGGCGGTGCCTACGCATTACTGCGGCGTTGCGAAGTGGACCTTGCGGGGCTTCAGAGCGCCTGCGAGCGGGAAGCTGCACGGGCCGTTGAAGAAGGCGCCGAGTTTGACGAGTGGGCAGCCGTTCTGAACGAAGCTGTCGCTGAGGCCAAGAGTCTCGGCTCTAAAAGCGCCGGCACCACGCATCTTCTCTTGGGTATCCTCAAGCACGGAAAGAGCCGAGCTGCGGCCTGCCTGCGTAGATTCGGACTTGAGCTCGAACAACTTCGGCGACTTGCTGCGAGGTATTCGGCGGTGGTGAGAAAGGAGCGGGCCTGCGAGCCGCCGAGACCTGCGCTTCAGGCTGCTACCTGCGATTTTGAGGTGCTTTTCTCGCACCTGCCCACGCCGCGGAGCAGGCCGGACGTTGAAAGCGAAATACTTGCGGCTTTGTGCCGGACGGTTGATCGATCGGTCGTGCTCTACGGGGTTCGAGGGGCTGGAAAACATTCCGCAGTGCGAAGTATCGCGCGCCAGGTGGGCAGGGAAAACATGCCTTTTTTCGGATCGCCGCTCAGGTGTCTGCACCTGGCTCTAACCAAGCTTGTGGGCTGGAGGTGGCAGCGGGCCCAGCAGCGAATCGGCGAATTCATTCAAGATCTGAGTCGCCCCGGTCCTTACTTGCTTGTTGTTGACGATCTGGATCTGTACCCCGGGTCTACTTACGAAGGTGAGGCGCTCTTTTTCCTCAGGCTCTTGGCGCGCAGTGCAGCCTTCCCGGTTGTTTTCCTCTGTCTGCCGTCGACTTACGCCTGCTTCTTTGATAAAGATCCTTTGCTGTCCTCTCTTGCAGCTCCTATTGAGGTTCTCCCGCCTTGCGGGCGGGAAGCGCTTGAAATCCTCAGGCACGTTCGAGACAGGTTGGAAAAGCTTCACGGGATCGCGATTCCGGATGAAACCCTTGAGCAGGCCTTTGTGACTGCGAACCAACTGTACGGCGAGGAGGCCTTTACCGCGGCCTGCCGTGCCTTGGATAAAGCGGCGGGTTGCTTTCGGAGCACAGCCGCTCTGCGCGCCCAACAAGAATGCGCTTACTTGGAAGAACAGCTTGCTGAAATCGTGCGCAAGAAGCAGCAGGCTGTGCAAAGGCAGGATTATGCAGAGGCCGCCAGGTTGAGGGACGAGGAAAACAGGTTGAGGGAAGAAAAGCTCTCGCGTGCTCTCAGCGAGCATGGAGAGGCAGGCTATATCCTTGAGCCCGACTCAGTGATCGAGGCTATGCAGCGAAACGCACGGGTACCTTCTTCGTTTCAGGCCTGCGACCGGTGAGGCTTCGTTTGAGTTTCCTTCCTTGACGGCTTCTCTTCCTTGACAGGTTCTTTGATCCAGGCTATCAAGGGCTCTGATTCCAACTTAATGACAGCTTGCCGGAGGTGCCGGAAGCGATGTGGCCGAAGCGGCTTCGAGGGCCTCCTCAGGCAAGCCGTCCGACCCCGAACCCGGAGGTATGGTCATGAAGCGGGTGCTACTTCTTGCAGTTGCGGTGTTTTTCCCGTTCCTTGTCGGATCTTGCAGCCGGCCTGATGTGAAGGAGGGGCACGTTGAGCCTCTGGAGACCGTTCCGGCCAAGGCTCAACCGGTTGCCCCGCCGCCAGGCGGCACGGAAGCGCCGCCCACCGGTATGCAGGAGGAAAAGGCGCCTCCCCCGGGAGGCGCTTTTTCTTCAGCTGCACCTGCCCCTGTGAAAAAGCCTTCGGCGCAGGAATCGGGCAGAGAAGCTCCGCCCCCCGCTGTATCCCCCCAGCCGCCGAGACCGCCGGTACCGGTACCGGCAGGTCCGTCAGTGCAGGCTGAGAAAACTGGTGCCCAAGCGCGGGCTTCTCTCTCGCAACCTCCTCCTGCGCCCGAGGCTCCCCAGCCGGCACGCGTTCCTGCGGGCTCCGTCCAGAGTCCGCCTCCGGTACCTCCACGCAGCGAGGCGCTCTCTGAGGTAAGGCGCACAGGTGGAGCCGGCGTAATCGAAGAGATTGTGGACCGCACTGTAAGAGCTTGCATTGCCGCGCGCCCGCAAGGGCTGATAGCCATGTTTCCGGCTTTAAGTCCGAGCCCGGCCACAAAAGCGGTTCGGACGAGTCTTCTGGGTGATGATATCTCCGAGCGGATCGCCGGGCGTTTGCGCAAAGAGCTTCAAGGGGTTGAAATACCCACCTTCGGGGCTTTGCGCACCCTCATAAACCAGGTTGGGAATCGAGGCCTTTCGGACATTCTGTCCCCTGAGGATCTTTTTGTACTTGCGGACCGGATCGGGGCTGATTTGGTCGTCATCGGTACGATCAGAGGTGTTGTGGACAAACGCTACAAGACGCTCAAGGAACTCCGCTTCCGTTTTGAGGCACGTGAGGTGGCCACGGCACGGACGTTGGGCGTAGCGGCGAAGACCGTCCCCGGCAATGATCCCGCAGGAAGAGCTCTGGCTGAACGGTACAAGATGACCGGTGCCTGGCGTGTGGGGGTTTACGCCCCTCCGTTTACACCTTCGCTTGATCGGGAGCTTAATTACGTTGTGCTTAGAACGGTGTCTTCGTTGTTGGTCCGGGCGCGCTCCGTGTTGCGCGGGCACCGCGTTGCGGTGGCTCCGGTTCGAACCGAAGGATACCAGAGCAACGAGGTGAATGATTTTCTCAGGGCTTTTAATGAAGAGCTTGCTTCGCTCGCAAAGCAAGTGAATCCGTTCTTGGGAGGTGATCCGCGGGAGAAGGCCCTCGATCTCAAGCCGGTTGTGATCCTGGGTAAGAAGTTTAATTCCCTGCGCGAAGCGCGCGATCACCTGCGCGTTCTCCAGCGGCGGGCCAAGCTTTCGCTTTCCACACGTTTATCAAGAGAAATGACAGAGCTTCTCTACGAGGAGCTCCTGCGGCAGGCGGCGGGCGATTTCACGGTGACATTAAGCCTGGAGGATCGGCGGCAGATCGAGGATTTCATCGCCACTGAAAACCGTATTTACGATGAAACAGGCTCGATCGAACCGGAAACGATCGCAAAGCTGAAGACCAAAGGCGCGGAGTATTTGGTTGTAGGCCGTTTCAGGCAGGAAGGACCGATATACGTTTTGGATGCGTATATTTTGGACATGCGGACGGGAATGAGGATCGGTAACCGGGTGAGTTTCGCTTTGGACAGCCGGTTGACCGAAGAGATAAACAGGCGGTTCTGAGGCATGGAGCCGGCGGGCCGCCGGGTTGCCAGTCTAGCGGAGGAGCGATTTTTTTCAGGAGGAAAGAACCGATGACCAGAAAGATTTTCGCTGCGGCTTTGCTTGGTCTGCTTTTCATCTGGGCTGGTTGCCGCAGCCCGCGGGGAAGGATCATGACGGACACCGAGGATGATCTGGTCGGGGCGAGGGCGGCCGGAGCGCCGACTTTCAACATGCTGATCGATCGGGCCCTTACGAAGCTGCTTACGCGCCACAGGGGGGAAGTCCGCACTCCTGAAGCCAAAGTGGCTTTTGTGGCGCTTGAGAACCGGTCTTCGGAAGAGCTCGGCGATTGGCAGGATCAAATCGAGCAGGTTATAGAGACGGTGGTTGAAAACTCGGATCGTTACCGGCTTATCGCCAAGAGGTTCGTTCAGGCGGCGCTTCGCGAAGCGCGCCTGAGGCCGGACCAGATATATATTCCCAAGTACAGGCGTGCTCTTGCGCAAGTGCTTGAACAGGACGGAAATCCTGTTGATTTTCTGCTCTATGCGATTTTGACAAGCGGTACCACGCAAGGTGTTGATCTGAAGCAGCGGGACTACCTCCTGACCATGGAGCTTATAAACGTAGAGACGGGCGACTTGGACAAGGAATCGGCGCGGATCCGCAAGGAATACCAGAAGTAGCGCGGCGGGGAAGGCGCACCCGCATTGATAAACTGCGACTTGAGGGAAAACATGACGGTCAGGCGGCGCCTCCGTTCTGTTTCAAAAAGGACGGCGGTCGCGGGGGGGCTGACTGTTTTTCTGGTTCTAAGCGGCTGCGCCACCTTTGAGGAGAATGTAAGGCCTGCAAGAGAGGCGTACTTCTCCGGTCGATACGGGAAAGCCGTTCAGCTTCTGGAGGAATACGCCCGGTGCGAGGGGAAGGATCAGCCCGCCTACCGGCTTGAGCTGGTCCTTCCCCTTATAGCTCAGGGCAAACTGAAGGAAGCCGAGGAGATGCTGCGCAAGGTCCGCGATCGATTCGAAGATTACGAGAAAAAACTTGCAACGGAATGGATCGCCTCGATTCTGACCGACGACACCGCGATCGCTTATCCCGGCGAAGACTACGAGAAGATATTGATCCGGGTGCTGCTTGCGCTTGTAAACCTGCTCCGGGGAGGGGGAGACGCGCTTGCCTACGCGCACCAGGTAGTGCAGAAACAGGTGGAGATCATTGAGCGTTCGCCTGAAATCGCGGGCAGAAAGCTCAAGGCCAACTACAAGAACATCGGAATAGGCAGGTATCTGATCGGTCTTCTCAGGGAAGCTGAGTACGACTACACGACCGCGCTGCGATACTACAAGGAGGTTAAGGCGCTTGAACCCGGGTTCAAGCCGATCGAGGAGGATCTGAAGCGCGCGGAGGAAGGACTGCACTCGCAGAAGGGGCACGGTGTTCTTTACGTGTTCGCTCTCCTTGACCGCGGACCGTACAAGGTCGAAGTGGTCCACGAACCTTCCACCCAAGCGGTCAACCTCATGTGGGCCATGGCAACGATCATCGGAAGGCGGTTTGTGACGCCTTCCATTGTGCCGGTCAAGGTGCCTGAGCTTCGTTTCCCGGAAAGAACGATTCAGAACGTGAAATTGGTCGTGGACGACTCCCCGGACGGCGCGACCTGGGAGATTATGAACGTTCATGAAGTGGCCCGGAAACAGTTTGCGGAAATCCGGGACTATATTGTGGCCAAAGCGCTT
>CAZGYL010000290.1:0-6588 GCA_964529985.1 uncultured Planctomycetia bacterium
TCTTTCGGGCGAAGTAAGCGGCGCACCTGCACCGAGCCCGCGCATGTCACCTGTGAGGATAGGCATGCGCGCAACGGACATGAAGAGAGCTTTCGCAGGCTCGATCGACGAGGTTACGATCTGGGACAAAGCGCTTTCTGCAAGCGAAATCCAGGAGATCATGACCGGGTTCTTAAGCGGGTCCGAGGAAGGGCTTGTGGCTTACTATCCACTTAACGAGGTCCACCCGCAGCTCGCAATCGATGCAACTTTCAAAGGACATGACGGGGTCCTCGGCTCCACAACCGAACCCGACCAGAACGATCCTGTTTGGGCATCGGCCGCTGTGCCCGCTGTATGGATCGTTTCTCCCAAGCCGCTTCACCTGCAGAGCGGCCACGAGGTGGAGGTGCTTGCTGCGGTGCGTAATCTCCAGCCGGGTTGGGGCATCAGATACGTGCTTGACGAGGGCGCTCCCGGCGAGGTGTCCTACGACACTTACAGCGGCGAGTACACGCACCTTTTCACGGACGTTCCTTTCGGCGAGCACGCGATCGATCTGTACGTGATCGATGACTCGGGTCAGCCGGTTTCAGGTGCGCGCACTCATGATCATGTGGAGAGGATCGGAGTAGGCGTTGCGTACCTGGCTATGGGTGACAGCATTACCTACGGTACGAATCACGACGATTTTGAGGACGACGACACTTCGCAAGACGGCCGGAATGAAGGCGGTGGTTTCGAGCCGATTCTCAACGATCTGCTCACAGCCTACAACGGGATCCCGCACACGGTGATGAGGGATGCGGCGGGAGGCAGAACTTCTGCAGACGGAGCTTTCCGGGCGCGCTTTATTTTCTCAAATCCCGCCTACCAGGACGTGAAATACGTTCTGGTTCTCTTCGGAACGAACGACGCGCTTGATAACGTTCCAAGCGGCCTGGGCCTTTCCCCCGGGGATCCAGGCTATGAAGGCAGCTACAAGGCGAACATGCAGCTCTTGATCGACAGGTGCTTCCGAAAGGGCAAGACACCTATTCTTGCAAAGATTCCTGTAATAGATGCTTCCTGCGCAGGCTGCGCGTCTTATCCCGACCCCTTAGCTCCGGGAACTCTGAACGATTACGTCAAAGAGTACAACCAGGTCGTCGATGAACTGACGGCGGAAAACGGACTCCCGGCTTCGGGCCCGGATCTTTTCAGCCTCTTCCTTGGGGTTGACAGGAGCAAGTACTATGATGACTTCATTCACCCCAACGGTGAGGGCTATAAACTTATGGCCCAGGCGTGGTTCGATGTGCTCAAACACCTGGAGCCGAGTCCCTGAATCGACAGATCGGGCCCGGGCGCCCGGAAGCGGCGGCACATGCGCGATATCGGCAAAGAGCAGATAATCCGGCAGAAGCTCGGCGAGGCGCGGCGGTCGCCGCTTCGGGTTTACCGTGATCTTACGGTGGGCCCCGTCGGCTTCGGGCGCTTTCTTTGGTATGAGCTTCTTACAAGCACCCTGGGACCTCTTCCGGGCGGACTGGGGCTTGTGCTGCGCAAGCTCTTTTACCCGAAGCTTTTCGGCCGTTGCGGCCGGGGGCTCATAGTGGGCCGCAACGTGGTTTTGAGGCACCCCGGGAATATGGTCATCGGCGATAACGTTACGATCGACGATAACTGCGTGCTTGACGGGCGCGGAGCGGGAGCTGAAGGCTTTGTACTTGAGGACGAAGTGCTTATCAATCGCAATTGCCTGCTCCTTGCTAAAGCCGGCCCGATCCGTATCGGCAGGCGTACGAGCTTGGGCAGTAACTCTGTGGTAGTATCCCTTGCAGGCGTTGAGTTCGGCGAAGCGGTGCTTGCTGCAGGCGGTATAGCAATCACCGCCGGATCGTACCACTTCGACGATCCTAAACGGCCTATAATGGATCAGGGTGCGTTTACAAAGGGACCGATACGAATCGGAGCCGGCAGCTGGATCGGGACCGGCGCCGTGATTCTGGACGGCATGTCGGTAGGCGAAGGAGCCGTTGTAGGCGCCGGTGCGATTGTAACCAAGAACGTGCCTGATCGGGCGATCGTAGTCGGTAACCCGGCCAGGGTGCTCAGGTATCGAGGAGCGTGAGTCGGCCCGGGAGGAGACCGGCTACGGCTGCGCGCGCGGAGGTCTCCTGCTGAGCGGATTCCCCATGCTCAAGTATGTAAAGATCGTTGTAAGCTGCTTGTTGCTTGGAGCGCTTCTGTGGAGCGCCGATTGGGCCGATGTGCGCCAAAAGCTCTCACACGCCCACGTGGAGTGGCTCCTGCCGGCAATGCTTCTCCTGGCGCTGCAGTTTCCCATAAGCTCCTACAAGTGGGGACGCAGCCTTGCCATACACGGCCTTCGCTTTCGGTTTCTCTTCCTCCAGAAGGTCCTTTGCATAGCGTTTTTCTTCAATAATTTCCTGCCCACTTCGATCGGAGGCGATGCGTACCGCGTTGTGCGGACCCTGCCCGAAGAAGGTCTTCGATCCCGTGCGGTTTCGGCTGTGCTCCTTGAGCGGCTGCTCGGTTTCGCCGCTCTTCTCCTTATCGGGTTTATCTGTGCTGTTATCTCTTACGAAGACTATGAGACATCCCTTGTGGGAGCTTATGCGACGGTGGTGGGGCTGGGTGCCGCCTCGGCCTTGTTGTTGTTCCTTGCAGGAAGGGTATCATGGGTGAAGCGCGTTCTGTCTCACAGGAAACTTAAGTTTTTAGTTGAAAACGCCCGCTTGATTTTTTCAGACCGACGCGGACTTCTGATCGTCGGCGCGGTGTCTTTCGGATTTCAGCTCCTTGCAGTGGGGATTGTGTACATTCTTTTCCGCGCATTCGGTGAGAGCCCGCCCTTTACAACGTGTGCGCTTGTAGCTGCAGTAAGCGGGATCGCCGCTGTGCTTCCGATTTCGATCAACGGTTTGGGGGTGACGGAAGGCGCATTTGTTTACACGGCGACTGAGTTGGGCCTTGCTTTTGATCCTGCTGTTATGGTGGCTTTCGCGCTCCGCGTGCTTGTCATTCCATTAAGCCTTATTTGCGGCCTTGTTTACATGTTTGAGGGGAAAAAAGGGGGAAAAGAAAAAATCGAGTACCGTGAGATCGCAGCCGCAAGCAGAGCCGCGGGAGAAGTATCACACCGGCGGCCTGCAAAGGTATCAAACCCGGAGAGGCGGGGGAATGCCGGCGGCCGCTTTCACGTCCTGCTTCTCAACTACGAGTATCCGCCTGTGGGCGGAGGCGGAGGTGTGGCTTCGCGGGACCTTGCGGAAGCTCTTGTTGAAGAAGGACATAGGGTGACCGTTGTGAGCTCGGCGTTCGAGGGGCTTCCCCTCGTTGAGAACTCAGGGGGAGTTCGAATAATCCGAGTTCCTGTTTTGCTTCGAACTAAACAGGATACGGCCTCTCATATATCAATGCTCAGTTTCGTTCCTTCGGCCTACCTTGCAGTGGATAGGATGCCCGCGCGGAGAACCGTGGATGTGATAAACACGCATTTCGCCGTTCCGACCGGGCCTGCAGGGGTGGCGGTGGCGCGCCGCTTGAGGCGGGCCAACGTTCTCTCGATACACGGAGGGGATATTTTTGATCCGAGTAAGGCTCTTTCGCCGCACCGTACACCTCTTCTGTGGCGTACCGTGCGTACCATGCTGAAGACGGCCGACGCAGTGGTAGCCCAATCAAGCGATACACTGAAGAACGCAAGATCCTATTATCGAATCGAACGGCCGATTGAGGTCATACCTCTGGGATTGAAACCGTATCGGCTTCCGGAAAAAAAACGGGAAGACCTCGGACTTCCCCGCAACGCAACCGTCCTGTGCACAATAGGAAGACTTGTCCGGCGCAAGAATATCAACGAACTGCTTGAGGTGTTGGGGCGCCTGGTCAAGACTGCTGCATTTTTCCTTGTCGTAATCGGGGACGGCCCTGAGCTTGAAGGGCTCAGAAGCAAAGCGGAAGCCCTCGGACTCGCCCCGTATGTACGTTTCTGCGGCCGTGTTTCCGAGGAGCTTAAGTACGCGTATCTTTGCAACGCCGATATATATGTTTCAACGGCTCTACACGAGGGCTTTGGAATCGTCTTTCTGGAGGCGCTTTACTGCGGCCTTCCCATAGTTTGTTACGACCGGGGAGGCCAGACGGATTTCCTCCAGGACGGAGAAACGGGGTTTGTGGTACCCTTGCATGCTGCCGGGCGTTTTGAGCAGGCGGTGCGGAGTCTGGCCTCCGACCCGCAGCTCAGGCGCCGGATCGGCGAGCAAAACCGAAAACGGGTGCAGGCGTTTACGATCAGGGCCTGCGCCAGGCGTTATGCCGAGCTTTTTGAAGATTGTATCCACCGCAGTGTGCGGAGAAAGAGAGCTCCATGAAGCGGGATCTGGATGCCCTTGTGGGCGGAGAATTTGACCTTCTTGTTGTAGGCGGGGGGATCTTCGGCTGTTGTGCGGCCTGGGAGGCGGCGCACCGCGGGCTTAAGACCGCTTTGATCGAGCGCTGCGACTTCTGCCAGGCTACTTCAGCGAACCACCTTAAGATGGTCCACGGCGGCATCAGGTACCTGCAGCATTTGGACATCCCGCGCGTCTGGGAGTCCTGCCGCGAGCGGTCCGCATTGCTGAGGATCTGCCCTCATTTGGTCTATCCCCTTCCCATAGTTATGCCTACGTACGGGCATGCCATGAAGGGGAAAGAGGTGCTGCGAGCAGGTATGTTGCTTTATGACCTGCTTACCCTGGGACGCAACCGGGGAATAAGGGATCCTGACCGGCGCATTCCCTGGGGCCGCACAATGAGCCGCAAGGAGGTTTTGGGCCACTTCCCCGTGCTGGAGCCTGAGGGACTCACAGGGGCGGGTGTTTTCGCCGATGGACAAATGTATAATCCGCCGCGCCTGGCTCTGTCTTTTCTGATGGCGGCTTGCAGGCTTGGGGCTTGCGCGGCGAATTACCTCGGTGCCGAGGAGCTTCTCTGCAATGGGAAAAAGGTTACAGGGGTAAGGGCGAGAGATTACGTGACCGGCGAGACGCTCCAGATCCGCGCTAAGGTCGTCCTTAACACAGCAGGCCCCTGGGCCCACCTGCTCTTGCGGTGCAGCCCCGAGACCGAGCTCTACTTCAAGCCCACCTTTTCGCGTGACACCGCCATGGTGGTGCGAAAGCAGTTGTCCGATCGCTACGCCCTTGCTTTGCCTTGCCGCACCAAAGACGCCGATGCGATCATAGACCGCGGCGGCAGGCATTTGTTTTTTGCTCCTTGGCGCTCCTACACTTTAATCGGGGTTTGGCACGGGGTATACAGGGGAGACCCCGAGTGCCTCAGGGTCACTGAAGAAGAAATCGAGTCATATATACGCGAAGTGAACGAGGTTTACCCTGGTTTCGGTCTTAAGCGGGATGATGTGTTGTTTATAAACACGGGGCTTATCCTCTTTGGTGAGGAAACAAAGCAGGACGTCACCAAACACAGTTTCGGCAAGCGCTCCATACTGGTGGATCACGCGAAGAAAAACGGAATAGAAGGGTTGATAAGCCTGATCGGCGTGCGGGCTACAACCGCCCGCGGAAAAGCCCAGCGCGCTGTTGATCTGGCGTTCAGAAAACTCGGCCGGCGGCCCCGGCCCTCAGCTTCGGCTTGGACTCCCATTTTCGGCGGCGATTTTGAAAGTTTCGAGGATCTGTACCGATCGGCGAGGGACGCTCTGGGCTCGCAGCTTTCGGACCGGTGTGTGCGGGCCCTCGTCCACAATTACGGTACTTCATGGCGTGAGGTTTTCCGTTACGCGGAGAAGAATCCTGCAGGCGGGAAGCCTCTGGGCGACACGACCGTGCTTGCGGCCGAAGTACTGCATGCCGTTCATGAAGAAATGGCGCTTAGACTCGCCGATATCGTTTTCCGGCGGACCGATCTGGGTACAGCCGGCGATCCCGGGCAGGAAGCGCTCGGCGAATGCGCCCGGATCGCGGCTCAGGCTTTGGGGTGGTCCCCGGAAAAATTGGCTGAAGAGCTTGAAGAAGTGAGAGAGGATTTCCGCCTTCAGGGAACGGTCAAACGCTTCCGCCCGGAGCGGGTCGGCGGTCCCAAGTGAAAGGCGGTCCGATTGGAGGCCGGAGGGTGAAATGAAGGTACTTATAACCGGGGGAACGGGATTCATTGGATCGCAGCTCGCTTACAGGTGCCTGGAGCGGGGCGATAAAGTGGTTGTGTACGGCCAGGTGAATACCGAGGCTGAAAAGTACAACCACGATAAACTCCGGCTTGCGGGGGCCCAGATCGTGCTGGGATCGGTTACGGACAGAAAAGCTCTGTGGGAAGCTCTGGACGGAGTACAAGTCCTTTTTCACTTGGCCGCCGCCCAGCATGAGATGAACGTTCCCGACGAACACTTCTACAACGTGAACGTAAGAGGTACACAAACGGTTCTTGAAGTGGCTTCGGAGAGGAGCGTAAGCTGCGTCCTTCACGGAAGCACGATCGGGGTCTACGGAGCGCTTGAAGGGACCATTACCGAGGAATCTCCCTGCAGGCCCGATAATATTTACGGGGTTGCAAAGCTTGAGGGAGAGAAGACTGCCCTTTCCTTCGCCCCGAAAATCCCTGTTG
>CAZGYL010000291.1:0-6576 GCA_964529985.1 uncultured Planctomycetia bacterium
AGGCCCGCAAGATAAAGGAGAGGAACAACAAAGCTGCCGCCTCCGCGTCCGATCAACCCTGCGAAAAAACCAAGTACGCCTCCTCCGGTCACTCCCAAAACCGCTTTGCCGTACCCACTCAACTTGGCACCTCGGGGCTTCCACCCGCTGAGCATAAGCAATCCAGCCGCGCCGGTGAAAAGCGCAAAGACCAATATCACAGGCTTGACCGGCAAGACAATGTTTACATATGCACCCACTGGGGCCAGCAAAACCATCGAGCCCCCAAAAGGCAACGCCGCGGCCCAATCAACAAGTCCCCGCCTTGCGTAGGTGAAGAGAGCCGAGGAGCTTGATACGATATTAAGCAACATACCAAGGGGTATTGCTTCCGTTTTGAAATCCATGCCGAGCCAAAAGAGTATCGGGATATACAGCTGCGATCCTCCCATGCCGAGCATGGAAAATATAAACGAGACAATGACAAAAGCAAGCGGAGCCAAAAAGTCGCAACTCATATCAGGCACCTCTGCTGTCCAGCCGTACCGAGCACTCGACCCGCTCCTTGGCCCCATGGTCGTCCCTGAAACGAGAAAACGGAGCACGAAAACACAAACCGCATGAGGCGAGCGGAGGAGCGGCCGAGTACAGTGAAACACATTCCCGGCGCGCGCTGCGCAACCGGCTTTTCGGTGATTGGTTCCGCACGTATCAAAATCCCGTCCTCGCGTTGCAGGGATCGGCCAAGCTTGCTTATTTTTCCAAAGAAGCAAATTCTGTGCCGCTCAGCCCATTTGGTCCCTACAGTGCCAAACTTACCTTCCGGTCCTGTTAGTCTTGTGCGGTGGTTGCAAACCGCACACCCGTGTTGCGTCACCGTTGCAGGCTGCGAGCAGAAAAGAATCGGTGAATGGGAAGTCCCTTCGGGCCGGACCGAGCCGGGAACTTATGTTTGGGGTACCGTCCGCCAGCCTCTATAATGCAAAGAAGAGGGAACCGTAGGGCAGTGGAAAGGAGAAAGGCTGGGTTATGCGAATGTATGCATTTGTAGCGGCGGCTTTTCTGACCGGAGCTCCGGTTTCTGCGGATCTGACGGTCACGGTTAAGCAAAGTGAATGCATCGGGCAAGTAACCGGAAATCCCGGTGAGGTCCTCCTCGAAGTTGAAGACTGCACGCTTGTGCTCCGGCACCTGAAGGCCGATCTTAATTGCTGTTTGGAGTACCAGGTTGGAGTCGAACTCGACGGTGCTTCTGTTGAGATTGTCGAGAAAGACGCAGGTCCCCCCTGTGACTGCATATGTCCATTTGACCTGGAGGCGCGGATAGACGGACTTGCGCCCGGATTCTACACGGTAACGGTGCGGGCCCTGCGCTATCAGAAGCCCCTAACGTTTGAAGTGGAGATACCTGAGTGCGGGCGGTTCATTCTGGCCGGCGATGAAGTATGGTCGCACCTGGGAATAATGGGTGTTGTTGTGCCTATCCGGGCGACGAATCCCAAACCTCTCGAAGGTTTTTCGTTCGGTACAACGTACCCGCTCAAGTACGCCCGCATGGCGGAAATCAACCTCAAGGGCACCATCACCGAACAGGTCGGCGCCGAATTCACTGAGTTCGATATTCACAACGAAGGCGACGGAGACCACGGTTGGGCCACTTGCGTTGTAATTCTGGATCACGATCCGCCCTTCCAAGGGCAGACCATACCGCCCGGCGTAAAGCAACCAATAGCGAACCTGGTTTACGATCTGCTTCCACCGGGAGACACGGTCCCCCGCAGTATCGGCGTACCTTTTATGGATGGGTTAGGCAAGCCGCCGGTAGCTGTGGCCTTTACAGTAGACGGTACGGCGATAACCCCTGAGACGCACAACGGCATTATCCAGATCAAAATGCCGCCGCCTGAGTTTATTAGAGGGGATGCCAACGACAACGGAGAGGTGAATATCTCCGATCCGATCTACCTGCTTGAGTTCCTTTTCGCTGGAGGCTCCCCGCCGCCCTGTGAAGACGCAGCAGATGCCAATGACGACGGCAAGCTGGATCTGGCCGACGCCGTCGCGGCTCTGACTTACCTCTTCGGCGGAGGGACCATCCCGCCCCCTTCCCCTCCTGGACCTCCCGGTCCGGATCCCACACTGGACCCACTGGGCTGCGCACACAACGACTAAAAACGGCTTTTCTACGGAAAAATGCAACATTCGCTTTGATTTTCGGCTTCGAGCCTTCATCATGGGACTGCGGACTCAGGCGACCAAGAGGGAGGTACCCATGTCCGAGGAACAAAAGGGGCTGCAGGGTGAACCGAACGAGTCACCCGCTGAGAGTCAAAGTCCCGAAACCGAACCGCAGAAGTACTGGGAGCCTGTAGCTGAGCTTTTCCAGCGGGCCCGTACCCGACGCGAGATCCGTTCAGCTTGTGCAGAGGCGAAACAACGCACCGGTGTGTGCTATTGCTTCGGAATTGGTCGCATGAACAATGAGGACGCCATGCCTCAAGGACCGCTTACTTTCGGAGGCTGGCTCTTTGACGAAGACCACGACCGCGTCGTTGTCTGGTATACCTCTTCCAAAGAATGACCTAAGACATAATTTGTTCGATCGCCTCGATCTTCTTCGGTATCGGAGGCCCCAGTATTCTTGCGCCTTCGCGGGTTACAACCACATCGTCCTCTATGCGGATTCCACCGAAGGAGGAAAATTTTTCAAAAGCGCCGTAGTCGATAAAGTCCCGGTGCAAACCATCGGCCCGCCACCTTTCGGCCAAGAAAGGATTGAAATAAAGCCCGGGCTCAACGGTTACGCAAAAGCTTTCCTCGAGTGCCCGCGCCATGCGCAAAGATTTCAAACCGAACTGAGAGCTGCGCGTGATCTTCTCGGTGTATCCGACGTAGTCCTCGCCCAGTCCTTCCATATCATGCACATCAAGCCCGATCATATGGCCCAAACCGCAAGGGAAGAAAAGCGCGTGCGCACCGGCGGCGACCGCTTCTTCAGGATCGCCCCTCATTAGCCCCATCTCGATCAAACCCTCTGTCAAAACCCGGCATGCGAGCAGGTGAACATTGCGGAAAAGCACTCCCGGCTTCATCGCTGCAAGCGCTTCCTGCTGGGCTTTAAGCACAAGTTGATAAACGTCGCGCTGCAGCGGGTCGAATTTACCCGAAACAGGAAGGGTCCTTGTTATATCACCTGCGTAATGGGCGGGCGACTCTGCACCGCTGTCGTTTATAACAAGTCCCCCCGGTTGAAGAACGTTACCATGGTAGTGATTGTGAAGAATTTCTCCCCGCATGGTGAAGATGGTCGGGAAGCTCGTTCGGCTTCCTTTTGAAAGAAGAAGTCCTTCCATTGCACTTACCACTTCCCGCTCAAGTACACCGGGCCTTGTCCGTTTCATGGCCTCAAGCTGCATGGCGGCGCAGAGCTCAAGCGCCTCCTCAAGCTGCTCGATCTCCTCAGGCCCTTTCCGGGATCTGAGCTCCACCACCGCACGAATAAGCTCCTCCGAGGCCAATCGAGACGCATCGCGTGGAGGGACCTTGAAGATAAAGGCGAGCTTGAGGACATGCTCGGGGCGATACGGCGGAAGGACATGCACTTTCCTGCCTGAAGCACGCTCTCTCCGCACCGCCTCCTCAAGATCAGCCCGGCGCAGCACCTGGCGTACGCCGGCGCGCCCGCCCACCTCGACGAGACGCTCACCGGGCCCCATCCACACGGCCTCCTCCACACTTCTGTCGTCGCCGAAGAGAATTTCACGCTCTTGCTCAAGATCCACCAGTGCAGCCAGGCCGGGCCGATCGATACCGAAGAAGTACAGAAACGTGCTGTCCTGCCTGAATGGATACGGATTGTCCGCATAGTTCATTGGGCTTTCATCATTGCCCAAAAAGAGCGCAACACCGCTTGAGACCAGACGCCGCAAAGCGCTGCGGCGCTGCAGGTAAACCTCCCGGTCAAAGAGCACGGCTCACCTCCTTCCTTGTAGAGCGTTGCGACCATTTGCTCACAGTTTAGTGGCGGTACCCCGCCGGGTAAACCGGGGGGCTTCACGTTGCGGATGCGATATGGCACAATGACCTGCGGAGCGTGCTTCGCGGCTTCCTATGATCTTCATTTATAAGAGAGGAGGTTTTCCAATGTACGCAAGTTTCCTGGCCTTTGCATTCTGCACACCTTTTCTTGGAGCCGCACCGGCCCGACCACAGCTCATTATCTCCCCTGAAGAACTTGCAGCGTTTTCAGGGGGTGCCGAACTCTTTTCTTATCGATACGCCGGCACTCCCTATAAGCCGTATATCAAAAAACTTTGCTCACCCGGCGGCCTTCAAGTACTGCGCGACGCTCCTCCCGGCCACCGGCACCACCACGGCCTCATGTACGCCATAACAGTAAACGGAGTCAACTTCTGGGAAGAGCAGAGAGCTCCCGGGGCACAGAAGCACATCGCTTTCAGATCTGTAAGTGTGGCTCAGAAGCCCTACTCGGTCTTTTTCTCAGAGGAGCTGCGCTGGCTCAACCCGCGCACCAAGGAGCTGCTCCTTCTTGAAAAAAGATCTGTGGGAGTAACCCGCGCCGGCCCTCCGCAGGCTACCCTGCTTACTTGGACCTCCGCATTCACAGTACCACCCGCTCTGAAAGAGGTTACGCTCACAGGAAGCCATTACCACGGCCTGGGAATGCGCTTTTTGGCCGCCATGGATCAGAACGGAACGTTTATGAATGAAACCGGGGATCTCGGGCCCGTTTACCGCGGAACCGAGCGCCTGGGCAAAGCCGCTTGGTGTACGTACACGGCACGCGGTCCGGCCAAGACTGTAACAGTAGGAATGTTCGGGGATCCCGATAATGCACGCGGCAAGCCCCTCTTTTTTACAATGACCCGGCCCTTCGCCTACCTGTCCGCCACCTTGGGCCTTCACAAAGACCCCCTGGTGCTTAAGGCCGGGAAATCTCTCACGCTCACCTACGGCGTTGTTGTTTGGGACGGAGAGGTCAACAGGAAAACCGTGGAAAGTCTATACAAGCAATGGCTCAGGTGGATTTCCGAAAACACCGGCAAGGAATAACCCCGCAAAAGGAGGGTTTCCAATGAGAGGCAGCAGAGTTCTTATTCCCGCCGCCTTTCTGCTTTGTGCCGGGGCTGCGTTTAGGCCTGCGGGCCTCTTCGCACAGGCCGCGGGAAGTGATCTCTTCGTGGGAAAGCTTTGCACGGAAAGTAAACTGTCGGGCGGCGTATGCGTAATTATTGAGCCTGAGGACACGGCACTGGCTGAGGCCTTTGCTCGAAGAGGAAGCTTTCCGGTTGAAATTCTCCTCCGCCGCAAGGCACAGGAAGCTTCCTTCAATCAGCAAATCGCCAAAAGTGCCTTAAGCGGATCCATAACCTGCCATCCTCTGCAACAAGAGACTTTTCCGTATCCCCGAAACTTCGTGACCGTACTTGTGGTTGAAAAAGGAGGCCTCCCGGTTAAAGAAGCTTTCCGTGTGCTGCAGCCCCATGGTGTCCTCCTTTTGCGCGCAAAGGCCGATTCCACCTGGAAAACGCAAAAAATAAAGGAGCTCTCCGAAGCGGGTTTTACAGGCATCGGGCTGTTTCTCGGCGCGCTTTACCTTAAAGCAACCAAACCATGGCCGCCTGAGATCGATTCGTGGGGGCATTGGCGGCACGGACCTGACGGCAATCCTGTATCGCGTGATACAGTCGTTGCACCACCCGGGCACCTTCAATGGGTTGAGGGCCCGCTTTGGCTTCGGGCTCACGATACCGACTCGAGCATCAGTATGGTTGTAACCGCCGGCGGCCGTATTTTCGCTTTTGTTGATGAGGCCCCGATCAGTTTGGTGGGCAATCATGCGCTTCCTGACAAATGGTTTCTTGTTGCGAGGAACGCATTCAACGGAGTGCTGCTTTGGAAGGTGCCCATAAGCGCCTGGGGCTGGCGCCAATGGAAAAGCTCCTGGTTCCTTGCAAGGCCGGGAGATATACCTTTGAACCGCCAAATGCGAATGGTTGCGACCGAAGACGTCCTATACGTAACTTTGGGCTACCGAGCTCCTGTTTCGGCTCTCGACGCGTGCACCGGCAAAACGCTACGCCTCTATCCCGGAACGCAAGGAACGCGGGAGATCGTATATCGAAACGGAGTTCTTTATCTGGCCGTTCCGGGGGAGAAAAACACGCCCGGGTGTAGGATCATGGCGTTACGCGCTGAAAGCGGGCAGGTTCTTTGGAAAAGTAAAGAGGTTTTCAGCGGTACGACAAAGGATTACGTCAGGTGGAGGGAAGCTTACGGTGGAATAAGACCGGCCGACTTGGACTCCGCATTCGATCTTGCTGTCTCGGAAAAGGTCCTCGCGCTTATCGACGGCTCTGACATCGTGGCGCTCGACCCGAACACCGGCGCGCTTAAGTGGCGCACCCAGGTGGCCCCTTCCGGCAAGCCGCTCTGGTTGGGCGCCCTGATTATAGCCGACGGTGTGGTCATTCACGGCGACCAAAGGCAACTCAGCGCGCTTGCGGTTGAAGACGGAAAACTTCTTTGGACCAAACGCAAGTCGCCTCTGGGGCACCTCTGGTACGAATGGAAGGA
>CAZGYL010000292.1:0-6558 GCA_964529985.1 uncultured Planctomycetia bacterium
GCGGCCGGTTGCGGGATTGAACCATTCCCACTTGTAAGTGCCGGCCGGCAGACTCAAAGTAAAAGGTCCCCCGACGGGTTGGTAAATCAGGTATTCCCGGCCCCACTCGCGCAAGCAGTAACAGGTAGAGCATTCTTTGGGATCGGCAGTGGGCCTCATGCTCGTGAGATCCAGCCTCAAAGCCCACTTTCGAGTCAACCCCATGGCCCGCCTTACGGGCTCCCACTTCGGATCGACCGCCTCCTGCGGGTGATACGGTGAGTTCTTGTAGGGATCCATGAAAATGGGATTCAAGCCCCGGAGGAACGACTTCCAGACCCACTGGGCGTCGCCCCCGATGCCCCAAAGATGATCGGTATCCGAGATGACGACTTTGGAGCCGTCTCCAGGAGGTGGATCGTTCTTGTAGTTCCACTTGCGCCCCTCTCGAACAACAGGTGAGCCGCATAGCGATACGGCTTCAGCCGGGCTCTTGAAAAGATCTTCGTTCTTGCCCCGCCCCGCAAGCGCATCCCAGGTGAAAGACATCCATACCGGGTGCTGCTTCGGCTTCGTTTTCTCGTACTTATGGATAAATTCGATCATATGGTACTGCCACGCGGCAGAAGCCCCGTGACTTTCGTTCGAAATCTCATAGATCACGTTATCAAGGTCATTCAGCGTATCTATCACCTTGCGTACGTAGGCTTCCTGGATTCTCGTTATCCGCGGCACGGCGAGAGTATGCGTTTCATAGCCCTCTCCATCGCCGTTCAAGTCGCCGTTGATACCGTTTATGTTATTCGCGGGATTCATGGGGTGCGATTCCCAAGGACTCCTCTTCCGCCTCTTGTTTTTCCGCGCCACACTGAAGCCTTGAAAGAGCATTACGCCGACGTAAAAGCCCCGTCTTGCGGCCTCCTCAACCCTTTCTCTGAGGCGCTTGAAGTACGCCGGATTGAATCGAGTCAGATCGAACGCAGGCCCTCCGTCGCGTGCTTTTTTCGGTCCGACACGCGCGAACGGCAACGGCTTCACGCGCATAACCCTTGAGTCGGGCAGGATCCACATGGGCGATTCCCAAGCCCAAAGCCTGAAGAAATTGTGATTGTGCTTCTGAAGAAAATCCAGGAACTCTCTGAAATCAAAAGGAAGATCCCTGCCGTCAAGGTTTCCGTCCTGAAGGTTAAGCCATGTGTGCGAGCCTGTAAGATAAACCGCACGCCCGGTTCCGTCGGTAAAATACCTCGGATTCCGGGGAAGAGGACGGAGGGGACCGGCCTCAAGTAATCCTGCAACCAGGAAGCAAACCGCCGCACAGTACGTTGAGAGATTCAACCTTCTCATAAAACCGCTCCCGAAGTAATTGCAAAAACGTGGAGAATCCGCCGGCTCGCCCCCCCCAGCAGCCTAAGCACGTGATTATCGCACTTCTAAAACCGCCCGGCAACGGCACGGAATTTAACGGCCGCAAAGCCTGCACCTTCCGTAACGCCTTTGCGTACAACCGGATCAGGCGGAAGTTCAGAACCGCATGGAGAGACACGCAGCTCCGATTACCGGGCGGCTGGTCTCCGGCCCAGAGGCACAACCTGGGTTGCCAGTGGGTCGGCGACAGGACATTCCCGCACGCAGATCCCGCAGCCACACAAAGCTGCTCATTCACAAATGGGCGGAACTGCCCGAGCGCTTCCCTGAGTAGAGCAGGGCTCAGCCCCAGAAAGGCTGTCCGTGAAACGGACGCCGGTTCTTGCTTAGGCGTTGGTGCTGTGGGAGTCAACTGCACAGGCCGGCTCGACCCTTTGGTGATCGGCCTTTCTGTGAAGCCGCAAGTAAGCGGACTCAAACGAACCGTTCCCGCTGCTTTGAGGCCCCCCGGGGGTGGTTCCGACAACCGGCGGCCTTCCAATAGGCATAAGCGCAACCAAAGGGTCCTCTTTCTTGCAGCATGTCCTATCGCTTTTCTATTGCTTTTTTGCTGTAAGGATTGTAGAGGTTGCCGTTCGGCAATCGGCCTATGAACTCTATGGGAACAGGTCCAAGAGCTGCGTATGATCACCGGAGAGGGACTGGGTTTCCCTTGCGGCTTCCGGCGGAAATCCGGCTTCGCGGACTCAAGAAGGAGCTGCTCTTACAAAAGACGGAATGGTCGAATCAATAGCGGAAAGCGCGGGGCTCGGTTATGAAGAAGCCTCAGCGGCGCTTGATTCTCTTTTCCGTGTAATAACAGAGGTCGTTAGTTCTGGTCGGACGGTCGACGTTGACCGATTCGGTTCATTTTTCGTCTCCAGGAGGGCGGCGCGCAACGGTCGCAATCCTCTGTACCGCAACCGTTTTCCCGGAGGGAATTTCCGCCCCAAAGGCGTGTCCCAGAAGGCGGTATAAAGTACTTCGCGCATTGCGAAGACTTCTTCCGGCGGGCGTTTGCAAATTAATCTTGCGAAGCGGCATGGTTACACCTAACATGAAGGGTGATCTTACTGAGAGTCGCGGTAGGTTGCGGCAGCTTGCCTTTAACGGCAAGAAGGAGGCAGGCATGGGGAAGATCGGACCGGCGGGAAGCTCCGGGGAAGGTATGCGTTTTCGGATCCGCATTGCCCTTGTGTGCGCTATGGGAGGGCTTTTCCCTTGCGCCGGGTTTCTGCAAGCCCAAGGCGTACAGCTGGTTAAGGACATCAACCCGGGCTTCATAGGCGAATCGTTTCGATACTTCACAGCTCTGGGCGATCGCATTGTTTTTACTCTGGAGGAAGCTCGATCCGGCTGGGAGCCGTGGGTGAGCGACGGCACCGCGGAGGGGACGTTCCTTCTTGCAGACATCTACCCGGAAGGCGGGGGCTCCGAGCCGCGGAATTTTTTTCAGGCACGAAACAAGATTTTCTTCGCCGCTTTTGACCCTCACCGCGGTCATGCGCTTTGGGCGACCGACGGCACCGAACGCGGGACATACCTTATAGCCGCCCCCTATCCGCCGGATGTCTCCGTGGATTTCGTCCCTGAGTTCGTGCTTGAGGACAAAGTTTTTTTCACTGTATCTTTATCCCCCTACTGTACCGGCCTTTGGGTGACTGATGGAACGCCGGCAGGAACCGAACGCTTGGAGGGGCCATCCCATGCTGCATGCACCCGCCGGGTTGAAACACGAATCGTGGGCTGGGCGCGGTTGCATGGCGCAGCGCTTTTCATACTTCGAACCGGAAAATATAGCTGGCAGCTCTGGCGCAGCGACGGGACCAATGAGGGCACTGAACTGGTTGCAGAAGAGCACCCGGGTTACGCTCAGAGTCCTTCGCCCCTCACCCGCGTTGGAGACTATGTCTTTTTCACCGTTCCCAACTATAAAACGGGCCTTCAACTTTGGCGCAGCGACGGAACTTCCTCAGGTACGCAGGCATTCACAACTATGGCCGAAGGCCAAGCCCCGGATGTCCCAAGGATTGTTCTTAACGAAGTCCTCTTCTTTGCAGTATCAAACCGCAAGTTCGGGCATGAGCTTTGGATCACCGATTGCACGCCTTCAGGTACCAGATTGCTCAAGGATATAGCCCCGGGGGCAGAAAGCTCAGCTGCACACCCTCTCGCCGTGCTGGGCGATAAACTTCTTTTCAGTGCGGCCGATCCGTACCACGGCACAGAGTTGTGGGTTACCGACGGCACCGAAGCCGGCACGCAGCTGTTGCAAGACCTGTATCCCGGACCGGAAGGATCAGACCCTTCAGAGGTGGTTGTGCTTGGAGGCCGAGCGCTTTTGCGCGCCTACGATGCGCAATACGGTTGGGCGCTTTGGGTTACGGACGGAACGCATGCCGGAACCAAGTTCCTGGCCTATTTATCCGGGAGCCCCGAAGGTCCGGCGCCCAGCCTGCTTCCCGCTGGGAGTGATCGCTGCTTTATCACTTTAAGCGGCCGCTTCTATGGGGGAAGGATTTGGGTAAGTGACGGGACCACAGCCGGCACACGGCAGATTGCAAAATTTCCCACTCGAGGCGACTGGTGGTCTCTTTGGCCGCGAAAAACCGCCGGCGATCGGCTGTTTTTTGCCTATTGCGGTTCTCCGGACGCCCCCCAACTGTGGACAAGCGATGGCACCAGGGAGGGGACCAAGCCCGTAAAGGCGTTCCGCGCCCGCGGAGCGGGTTCTCACCCGAATGCGCTTGTTGGGGCAGGCGATCTTCTCTTTTTCAGAGCATTCGACCCGGAGAACAGATGGAGGCTCTGGCAAAGCGATGGGACCGGGGAGGGGACAAGCGTCAGAAAAGAAGTTTCAATAGCTATGTACGGCCGTGAGCCGGAGCCTTTTGCGGTCTTGGGTAATCTTTTCTTTTTCACGGCGGGACCCAGTGGGGACCAGATTTGGGTGACAGACGGCACGGAGGCCGGAACAAGACAACTTTTGGATCCGAAAGCCGAACTCTTCTACTTCTGGGAAGTCCCAAGGCCTGCTGTGCTCGAATCAAAGCTCTTTTTCGGCTTACGGGGCGAGCTCTGGGTTACTGACGGCACGGAGACCGGAACGGCCCGGGTTGCGGAAGCTGCGACAGCAAACTGGAAATCCCACCCATTCCTGCTGACCCCGGTTGCAGGCAGGCTCTTTTTCGTTGTGGAGGATCTTGAGCACGGCTTGGAGCTGTGGGTGACTGACGGGAGCGCGGGCGGCACTTACTTGGTGAAAGACATTCGACCCGGTCCGTGGGGTTCACTGATTTCGCAGCTGACCGCGGTCGGCGATCGACTGGTTTTTTCAGCGGACGACGGCGCTTGTGGAGAGGAACTTTGGGTGTCTGACGGAACGCAGGAAGGTACGCAACTTCTGCGCGACATCAACCCCGGTGAGGACGGATCGCACCCGCGGATTATTGCTCGAGTCGGCAAGGAGGTGTACTTCGCTGCAGCGGATCCCCGTTACGGCCGCGAGCTGTGGGTGACGGACGGAACCGAGAACGGAACCCGGATTGTTGCAGAGATCGTACCGGGAGTCGACGGGACGATCTTCTTCGACACGGCCTCTGCAGGTGATCGCCTCTTTATGGTCGTCGACCACCCCAGTCACGGCCGCGAGCTGTGGGTGACGGACGGAACCGAGAGCGGAACCCGGATTGTAAAGGACATTATCGCCGGTCCGGAAAGCTCGTTTCCCAGCCTGAAGGCAGCCCTTCGATCCCGACTTCTTTTTGTTGCAGGGGACCGTGAGCACGGACGCGAACTTTGGATCACGGATGGGACTACGGCCGGCACGTTTCTTATCAAAGATATTTTCCCAGGGCCGATCTCCAGCAACATATCCTCTTTTCTTTCGGCGGGAGGCCGGCTCTTTTTTGCTGCAACCGATCCTGAGCACGGCACGGAGCTGTGGACGACCGACGGCACGGCTCCCGGTACGGTGCTCGTAAGCGACATTGCGCAGGGACCTGAAAGCAGCAGACCGGAGGAGCTCACCCTTGTGGGTGACAGATTGTTCTTTTCAGCGGATGACCCCAGGCACGGCAGGGAGCTTCGGGTCCTTGCCGATGTGTCCCGCCGACCTTTTGCTGCCTTCACCATGTCGCCGCAAGGGTGCCAGGCCGGCACAAAGGTCCGGTTGGATGGCCGCCCGAGCTTCGGAGGGCAGGGAACCGATATCGTAAGTTACACCTGGCAACTTGCGGAGGGGGTCACGCTGACCGGCCCGCAGGTCGAATACGAGTACCCCGAAGGTACCACAGGTCTTCAGAAAATCTGCTTGACGGTGGCGAACGACCTTGGGCTGTCTCACACCTCCTGCCGGTATTTCTGCATCGCTTCTTCTTTCCGGAGGGGCGATGCCAACACCGACGGGCGACCGAACATCGCCGATGCGGCGGAGATTCTTTCGTATCTCTTTGCAGGCGGAAGCCTCTCCTGCCTTGAGGCGGCCGATGTCAACGACTCCGGATCGATAGAGATTGCGGATCCGATTTCACTGCTGGGCTATCTTTTCGCAGGTGGGCCCCCGCCGATCGCTCCGTTTCCGGACTGCGGAACGGACAGGTCACCTGATGAGTTGGGCTGCGAAAGTTATCCTTCATGTCCTTAATGGGAGGCCTGAGAAGTTTTCGGAGGAAAAGCCATGGCTGGTTTCGAAAACCCGCGCGCTTCTGTTTCCCGCAGGTCCGGAAGCTTCCTGCGTTTCCCAATGCTGGCTTTTCTTGCAGTCTTTCCTCTTCGGGCCCAGACACCCTATTTGCTCAAAGATATAAACGAAGAGCACCAAGAGCTGGGATCGGTGTACATGGCGGGGGCAGGCGGACGCCTGTTTCTCTTGGCAAGCGACCTAAAGGAAAACAAAAGCACGCTGTGGGTAAGCGATGGCACTCCCCAGGGGACCCGAATCGTAAAGGACTTTCCCCCGCCCTCCGGCTGTGACCGTAGCTGGGGGTTGATCGCGGCCGGCGATTTGGTCTTTTTCGTGCTCGGCAACTCCCAGATGCTGTCGCCGATCCCGATGGAGCTTTGGGTAAGTGACGGAACCGAAGAAGGAACCCGTTTGCTCAGGAAGATTCCAAGGGGCAGTATTAACGACCCTGTATTTGAATATCCCGTCGCAGTGCGAGACAGGCTCTT
>CAZGYL010000293.1:0-6557 GCA_964529985.1 uncultured Planctomycetia bacterium
GTCTCGCGGTCTATGGAGACAGAAACCTCCTCCCGATCGCCCCACTTCTTAATAATTGCGGAGCGAATCGCCGCTTCCAGCCCGAGAAAGACAGCTTCTTTGTCGATGTCTTTCTCGCGGTGGATCATGTCCACGAGACGAAGTAATTCTGCGCGCATGGAAAAAAAGAGGGTCAAGCCCTCTTCCTTCTTCTCCTGCTTGGCTCAAAGGCTTCAGAGCCGACAGTAACTTATGATTCTAAATTCCGCACCGGTGGTGTCAAGGAACGTGCGCGAAAGGCCACTTCCCCCGGAGCCTGAACCTGTAGGCCGGATCCCGGGGCGCCGGGATCACTTGCCTTCGAGTGGGCCCATGGCTCCATTTACTAGGTATCGGGTGCCTGCGGCCGTGGTCTTGAAGCTGCAGGCGCTGCTTTGCCCCGTCGGGGGTACTTACTCCCCTCAGAAGGGATTTGGGGGGAAAATTTGGTACGAACGTCGTAGGCAAAACCGGCGGTTGTGCCGAGAATTAGGAGAGAACGGCTTTGCGGGTCGCCCCGCAGGCTGTAGGGCTTAACGATCACCGTAACCCTCAGAACGCGAACAGGTTGAGAGCATGCGTTGCCAGAATTGCCGGAAGCGGACAGCTACGGTTCACCTCACTGAGATCGTGAACAATCAGAAGCGTGAAATCCACTTGTGCGAGGAATGCGCTCAAGAGAAGGGCGTGGCGATCAAAGCGCACGTCTCGGGTTTGGATATCCCGGAGTTCGTGGGCAAGTTGGCCTCCTCCTCTTCCGAACCGAGCCCGACCGGGCCCAAGAGCACCTCTCAACTGCGTTGCGAGGTGTGCGGGCTTACTTTCGAAGCCTTCCGCAACATCGGCAAGTTCGGGTGCCCGAACGATTACGTGGTTTTTAAGGACGGCCTGGTGAAACTCCTTGAAAGAATCCACGGGAGTACCCAGCACCGGGGCAAGGTTCCTTCGAGGGTGACCGACAGGGTAAGCCAGCAAAAGGAGCTCATGCAGCTGCGTGAGGAGTTGAGGATCGCTGTTGAAAGAGAAGAGTACGAACGCGCGGCGGAGCTCCGTGACAAGGTCAGACAACTGGAGGCGGAACTCGGGCTGAATCAAGGTTTTGCCTGATAAACCGGAGGAAAGATCCGGGAAGCACGACGATATCCGGGAGGCACGACGATGCTTGATTTGAGCGAGCTGACATCCCGCTCGGGGGAATGGCTGAGCGGCGGCGGCCGCGAGGCCGACGTTGTGGTGAGTTGCCGGGTTCGATTAGCCCGCAACGTTGCCGGGTTCCCTTTCTTGAGCCGCGCTGACGACGAGAAAAGAGCGCAGGTGGAGGCACACCTGCGGGAGCGGCTGGCACGTACCGCCATCGGGAAGAGCACCGCCTACTGGTCTTTGGAGGAGTTGGGGCAGGTAGACCGCCAATTGCTGGTGGAACGGCATTTGATAAGCCGGGATCACGCTTTCGGTAGAGGTCCGAGGGGAGTGGCTTTCGGTCCGGACGAAAGAGTGAGCATTATGGTGAATGAAGAGGACCACCTCAGGATACAGACTCTTCGTGCGGGCCTTGAACTGGAAGAGGCGTTCGAGCTTGCCAACCGCGTTGACGACGAGCTTGAGCGGGAGATCGATTACGCTTTTTCGTCGCAGTTCGGGTACCTTACCGCTTGCCCGACAAACGTCGGTACGGGCCTTCGGGTGTCGGTAATGCTTCACCTCCCGGCGCTTGTCATTACCAGGGAGATCGAGAAGGTCTTCCAGGCGGTAAGCAAAATAAACCTTGCGGTACGAGGTCTGTACGGTGAAGGAACGCAGGCCTCGGGCGATTTTTATCAGATTTCAAACCAGGTGACCCTGGGAAAATCGGAGGAGGAGATAATTGAGAACCTCTCCAGTGTGATACCTCAAATCGTCAAGTACGAACGAAAGGTACGAAGCACGCTTCTCCAAATGAAGCGCCTGGTGCTGGAGGACAAGATTTGGAGAGCGGTTGGGGTGTTGAGATTCGCGCGGTCGATAACGTCTGAAGAAACCTTGGAACTGCTCTCTCTGGTACGCCTTGGGGTTAACCTGGGACTGATAAAGGATATTCCGATCGCAACGGTCAACGAGCTTTTTGTTCTGAGCCAGCCGGCTCACCTGCAGAAAACCGAACGGGCGAAGCTCAACTCCCATGAGAGGGACGCGGTGAGGGCCCGGTATATCAGGGAGCGGCTCTCCGGCAACGGGACGGTCCCGGGTTCCGGGAACGGGTAGCTTGCGGGTGCTCTCCCGACATAAGAGAATAGATGGCGGAAGATAACCGAACAAGCGGCGGAACCGCCGGGGCTTAAAACAACGGTAGAACCGCTGGTAATCGTAGAGCACGGAAAAACAGCGTAGCAGCGCCGAAATAAGGGAGGAAGAAGGAAAGCAGAGGAAAGGACGAGCGGAAGCTGTCGCGGGGAGCGACCGGTCGGACGGAGCTCAAGCGGGAGCCGTCCCCGGCAGGGAACCGCGGAAGTGTTTAGGTTTCGGAATTTAAACGAAGCGAGTTGCTATGGAAAACATTTTTGATCGTTTCACGGAACGAGCTAAGAAGGTCTTAGGCCTTGCCCGAAAGGAGGCCCAAGATCTGAATCATGATTATATCGGAACCGAGCACCTGCTTTTGGGGCTTATCCGTGAAGGCGGGGGAGTTGCAGCCAACGTTCTTCGCAACCTCGGTGTGGACATCGAACGCATTCGCGAGGAAGTCTCCCGCTACGTCCAACCGGGGCCCGCCATGAAGGTCATGGGTAAGCTGCCCTTTACGCCGCGGGTAAAAAAGGTTCTTGAGCTTTCCCTCGAAGAAGCTATTGAGCTGGGGCACAACTACGTCGGTACCGAGCATCTGCTTCTCGGGCTTATCAGGGAAAACGACGGCGTTGCGGCCCATGTGCTTCTGGACATGGGACTGCGGCTCGATGAAGTGCGCGATGCGGTGCTCGAGCTTTTGGGAAGCCCACCGCCTGCGGGGGAGGCCTCAATGTCGTCTTCTTCTTTCCAGTCGCAACCCAAACGCGGTCGTTCGAAAACCCCCGCGCTTGACTCTTTCGGCCGGGATCTGACTGAGCTGGCGCGGGAAGGGAAGCTCGATCCCGTGATCGGCCGTAGAGACGAGATCGAGAGGGTCATTCAGATTCTGGTTCGCCGCACCAAGAACAACCCGGTTCTGCTCGGTGAGCCCGGTGTGGGTAAGACCGCCATTGTAGAGGGATTGGCCCAGGACGTTGTTGAAGGCAACGTGCCCGAGCTCCTTCGAGACAGGAGAATCGTGGTGCTTGACCTCGCTATGATGGTGGCCGGCACCAAGTACAGAGGGCAGTTCGAGGAACGCATCAAGGCGGTTATCAACGAGGTCAAGAGGGCGCGCAACGTAATCTTGTTTATCGATGAGCTTCATACACTGGTTGGAGCGGGCGGCGCTGAAGGTGCGATCGACGCCGCCAACGTTCTTAAGCCTGCCCTTGCGCGTGGCGAGGTGCAGTGCATAGGCGCGACCACCTTGGATGAGTACCGCAAGTTTATTGAAAAGGACGGCGCCCTGGAGAGACGTTTCCAGACGATAATCGTAAATCCTCCTTCGCCCGAGGAGACCGTTGAGATCCTCCGCGGGCTTCGCGACAAGTACGAAGCGCACCACCGGGTGAGGATCGAAGACAGTGCGATCCGGGCGGCCGTGGAGTTGTCCACCAGGTATATAACCGGGCGGTTCCTGCCCGATAAGGCGATCGACGTGATAGATGAGGCGGGATCCAGAGTGCGCATGCGGAGCATGACCCGCCCGCCGGATCTGAGGGAGCTTGACAGGGAAATCGAACGCCTCACCAAGGAAAAGGAAGAGGCGGTGGCGGGCCAGGACTTCGAAAGAGCGGCCCGTCTCAGGGATCAGGCGGACAAACTCAAGAAAAAACGCGAGGCCATAAAGCGGGAGTGGCAAGAAAAATCTCAGGAATATGACGGTGTGGTCGACGAGGAAGTGGTCGCTGAGACCGTTTCCAAGATGACCGGAGTCCCCCTGACCCGCCTTGAGCGCGCTGAAGCCGAGCGTTTGCTGCAAATGGAGGAAAAACTCCATGAGCGGGTGGTAAGTCAGGACGAGGCGATAAAGACCATTGCGCGGGCGGTGCGAAGGTCGCGCTCCGGCTTGAAGGATCCGCGCCGTCCCGTGGGCTCCTTCCTGTTTCTCGGTCCCACTGGGGTCGGCAAGACGCTGCTTGCCAAGGAGCTTGCGCGCTTCATGTTCGGCTCCGACGAAGCTTTGATTCAGATTGATATGTCGGAGTACATGGAAAAGCACAACGTGTCGCGTTTGGTCGGAGCTCCTCCCGGCTACGTCGGATACGAGGAAGGCGGGCAGCTTACCGAGAAAATCCGGCGCCGGCCTTACGCGGTGGTGCTTCTGGATGAGATCGAGAAGGCCCACGCCGATGTCTTCAACATGCTCCTTCAGATTATGGAGGAGGGACACCTCACGGACAGCTTCGGCAGGCGGGTGGATTTCCGGAACACGATTCTGATCATGACCTCCAACATCGGCGCCAACTTAATAAAGAACCGCGCCGGGCTTGGATTCCGCCAGGTTTCCAACGAGAGATCTTACGAGGACATGAAGAAAGAGCTCATGGAGGAAGTTGAGAAATGCTTCCGTCCGGAGTTCCTCGGCCGCCTGGACGAAATCATCGTCTTCCGGAGTTTGACCGAGGAGGATATGGAGCGGATCGTGGATATCGAATTCCGATTCGTCCAGGAGCGGCTTGCACAGCGCAAGATAACGCTGCAGCTTGATGATTCCGCAAAGAAATTCCTGGTGAAAATCGCCATGGAAAAGGATGCGGGTGCCAGGCCGTTGAAGCGGGGCATTGAGAATTACGTTGAAGATCCGCTGGCCGAAGAAATCTTGCGCGGAAGGATCAAGCCCGGCTCCACTGTAAGGGTGGTCGAAAGCGGCGGCCGGCTGCAGTTCGTGGTCAAAGACGAGACTTCCGGTTTCCCGGTCGCCGCCGAGGCCAAGCGGGATTAGACCCCCGGAGCAGCCGGAAAGAAAGGTACGTGCCGGTGGCGGGCAATCCAGAGGACCGAACGCTGGCAATTCTGGTATCGCCGCTGCGGGTGGGGCGCAGTCCGCGCATACCGCTTCTTGTGGGGGCCGACCTGCTTAAGCACTATCTGGCCTGGAAGGGCGAATCCGCGTGTACCTTCATCGGTGTAAGTCACGGAGGGCTTTGGGCCGCGCGCGCCGCAGGACTGAAGGGCGGCGGCCCGCAGGCACTTGAGAAACTGCACCGTCAGCTTGAAGAATCTCTGCGGCGTTCCGCAGACCGGCTGCGGTTGTCGCCCGCCGACCGGAGCTTTTTCACCTTGGAGGAGGACTACCGGCGTACCGCCGTTAAGGCCTTCCAAACTCTTTTCGAGCAGGGCGCGCTTTGCCGGCGCAGTGTCGTTGTTCCATGGTGCCCGAATTGCAGGACAAGCCTCGACCCCGACCGCAACCGAAAAGCCCGGCGTTTCAAAACGTCGGCGCTTGTTGTACTCGTTGCGCTTAAAGGCACAGAGAAATCCCTGCCCGTGCCCTTTACCGAACCCGAGCTTCTCGGTGCCTGCGTAGGGCTGGCGGTTCACCCCGAAGATAAACGATTTGCGCCTCTGGCAGGGAAAGCTGCGAAACTCCCCCTTTACGGCCGGGAGGTTAGAATCGTTTCAACTTCTTATGAAACCACGCCGGGTTCGCTGCGCCCTCTGCTTCCGGCTTACGATCAGGGGGATCTGAAGCTTGCCCAAGCCAACAAGCTTCAAGTGATAGACGTGCTTGATGAGGCTGGCCGGCTGAACGCGCAGGCGGGCCGTTACGGAGGTCTCGACAGGAAGACGGCTCGTGATTGGATCCTTGCGGATTTGGCCGGAAAGAAGGCGGTCGGCGGCCTGCATACCGTGGAGAAAACCCGGGCGCTTTGTGAGATCTGCGGCACAGAGCTCACCTGGCGTTACAGCGAAGAGTGGTTCGTGGACATGATGGCGCTGGGAGAGCCGGTGCGTGCGCTCGGGCTGCTGCGGCGCATCGAACCTGCCTCCTTCCGCACCCAGGTGCTGGAAGAAAGTAACCGCGAACTTTGGTGCATAAGCAGGCGTTGCGCCTGGGGTCTTCCTCTGCCTGTGTGGTATTGCGGCGGTTGCGCTGATTACATAGTAAGCGAGCAGAGCCCCGATCAATGCCCGCAGTGCGGTTGCGAAAACTTCCACCCGGCTTCCGAGAAACTCGCCGCCGGTTTCTTGGCCGCCCTCCTCCCGCTTGTGGCCAAGGGATACGGATCGGAAGAAGAGGAACCGGCCGCCGGTACTCTGGCTGTCGATACGGAGATTTTTCACCCCGAGGAAGCTGAAAGCGCGTTTCTCACCCTTTGCCTCTGTCAGGCGCTGGATCCTGATTCCCTACCGGCTCACATAGTGCGTATGGGAGCTGAGAGCAGCTCTGAGGATTCTAGCGAATTCCAAGCGCCTCCAGATGCGTTGCGCCTCTCTCTTGCTGCAGGAGG
>CAZGYL010000294.1:0-6535 GCA_964529985.1 uncultured Planctomycetia bacterium
TTCAGCACGGGAAGAGCCACATACGGCACTTACCACATCGGCCGCCGGAGGATCCTTGTAGTCGGAGAGCCTGAGCCCCGTGTCTTAAACGGCGA
Organism: uncultured Planctomycetia bacterium; assembly: GCA_964529985.1. GTDB lineage: Bacteria > Planctomycetota > UBA8108 > UBA8890 > UBA8898 > CAZGYL01. The sequence continues at coordinate 96 of CAZGYL010000294.1, forward strand.
TGAAACCACCCCTGATGACTGGGCCCACGAAATCAAGACCAAAGAGGAGACAAGGCGCCGCTTGCCCCGTTACTTCCGCTCCCAGCGGGAGCTCGGCATGAACCACATGGCGGATTTCCCCTCCCAGCAGGCGCTTCTTGCCTCGCAGATCGCAGCTGAAAACGGGATCCTAATAGGAACTGTTTATCACGGCTGGATGCTCAAGCCGGTCGGCAGCTTCGGCGGTCCCACCCGTGAGCGTCTTTTTGTTTTCCGCAACCTCCCGGATCGATTCTTCACAGCCCAAACCAAAGGGCGCCCGGGCAGGCCCGCCTCAGACTTAAACACGATAGCCTCACTTTACCGTACCCCTGGAATTATTTTTTGGAATGCGGGCGGAGGGAATGAGCCCACCATGGCCTACTTGGACGGCCGCAGCCTGCCTGACCTTCGCTTTTTCCGCAGATTCTTGGCCGTTGGCGGCAGGAAGCCCCGAGAGGTGGGTGCTTCGAGTTGGAACGAAGTCTTTCCACACCCTCTTGTCGATTCGTATCTCGATGTTTCAGCCGGCAATGTCAATCCGCTTGCGGATCGCATCTTGAGAAAAGCCTCTGATGTGCGCGCAACACCGGTGGGCGCCGGTCAGTGCGACGTTCTCCTGTGGTATCTGAGCAACCGGGCGGCCCTGGAAATCCTCTACGAAAAGACTCTATCGACATGGCGTTTGTTCAAAATGTTCTTTCCGGCTCTTCCTGCATTAGGCTCCCACGAAGCAGATTGGGTCTACTTTTTCGATGACATAGCTTGCGCCCGCGGCGGGCACAGGCGCCCGGCACCGGGGGAGATCATGAGTATTCACGCAACGGAAACGCCGCTTGCCGGGCTTTCATACCAGACGGCGATCGTCATCGAGATAGAACAGAGCCGCTTCCCGCCGAACTCAAGGCACTGGATACGCTACAAACAATTCTGCGGCGACCGCTATGCTCCGATTCTCCCGGCGGGGGAACTTCTTGAGCACGCCTACGCTGTTGCGCTTGCTCACGGAGCGTGTCTTTTTGCCTTTGAGAAAACGCACGCTCTTGTGAAGCCTGTCGGACCTGAGGAAAACCGCCAATTTATGGCGCGTGTAAACACGCTTCGTTCTGTTTGGCTCAACCTTAAGGTTTTGCCTTCTCAGGTTGCGTTTTTTCGGCCCGGTACGGACAGCGTACTTGCCTGCCAAAAGGATCTTTGCTGGTCCTATATCGCCGCCCTTAGAGGATTCGGATCGCGGATAGCACTCTTACCGTCCCACAACCTCGAAAAAGGAGATCTGAAGAGGTACAAAGTGCTGCTTCTGCTTGGAAGCCGGTCGATCGAAAGATCGCACGCGCAGATGATCAGCCGGTGGGTGAAGCGAGGCGGCGTAGTAATAGGTGATCGCGACTGCGGAGCTTTTGACGAAGCTCTGAGGCCTCTGGGGATTTTCGGAGACTGCGGGGGCCGCGGCCGAGAGCGGGTTGTGAAGCTCAGAGCGGGTTCAGGCCGGGTTTACCTCCTGGGTTTCTCCATCGGAGGAGAAGAGCGCAGGCTGGGGACGAACCGGGAAGTTGAAGCTCTGCTTGGAAAGCTTCTTGAGAAGGAAGCGGAGCCTTTTGCAAAAGCGCACGACAGGGACGTTGAAGTTGGGGTTTGGGACGGAGGCGAGGTCAAGTACCTGGTTTTGGTAAGGCATGTGCCCCCGCCTCCTCCAAGCGGTAAGCTTGACCGCGAGCTTGTCGCACCTTCGCTTCTTGAGGGCCGAATCGCCCGTATCAGCCTGAAGGGGCGCTGGGAGGTACGGCGCCTTTTAGGGCCCCGGTCGCTCGGCATTAGGAGAGTCGATATACCTTGCACTTTCGAAAACGGCTGCACGAATTTCAGGATCTCGGTTCCTGTCCGCGATCTCATGGTACTTGTTGCAGTGCGGCCGGGAAGTCTTTCCGGGCGTCTTGAAGCGGAATTTGAAAACGGCCGGGGAAAAGCGGGAGCCGAAAGAACAGCCTGTTGCGGAAAGGACCTCCGGATTCGTTTCAAATTCCCGCAAAGCGGGGCAAGACCTCTTGAGATCGCCGTACTTTACAACGGCGAAAAACGATACGGAAGGCAGCTTCTTCTGCGCGACGGGAAAGCTCTCTACCGGGTGCCTTTCGCCTCCAACGATCCTCCCGGTCTTTGGACTTTGCAGGCTGAGGAGCTTGTTTCAGGGGATCGGATCGAGATCCCGATTCGGCTTTCAAGGTGAACAGCGATACAGGGCGGCTGAAGTCCCGGCGCCCTCCCGTCGCCTGGCGCAAACCTCCGGGGGGTGCCGCCTCACAAATGCTGGTTCGGTAAAACCCGTGCGCCCTTCCGCGGGTCGGGGTTGACCGGTTCGCTGCAGGTAAACATAATGAAGAATTGTTCGAGGAGACTTCGGCTCACATGAGTCGGCGTTTCTTAAACGGGTTCACCTGAGGGCGCGAAACAGGGCCTCCGGTACCTTACGGCGCCTATGGAGAGGGGTCTCCGGGAAGGCGACCTTATTGCGGCCGGCTTCTGCGGCGAAAGGTTAGGAGAGTGGAAAGATCAAAGACGAGAGTACTTGTTCAAGCAGCTCAGTTGGGAGACAGAAAAGCCTTAGAGGAATTGTTCTCCCGTTACCTGCCCCGGGTAAGACGGATAGTCGCATTGCGTCTCGGTTGTTCGGAAAGTTTCATCAATGACCACGAGGATGTAGTCCAGGAGGCAATGCTTGCGGCTTTTAGAAGCCTGCCCGGGTGCAGGAACAACACTGAAGGCTCCTTTCGCAACTGGTTGGCCCGCTGCGTGGAAAACCGGATTTTGAATTTGTACCGTAAGCACCGGTCCGGGCCGATCGAGTTGCGCTTGGACCGCCTTACGGGCGGAGGGGAGCAATCTCGCCCGGCGCCGATAATCGACCCCAGACAAGATACGCCGAGTGCAATAGTCCAAGCGCTCGAATTGGGCGATCAAATTCTCCATGCCCTGTTGCGGCTGCCTAAGCACACCAGGGAAATCATAATTCTGCGCCATCTGTGCGGTATGACCTACGCTGAGATCGCCCGGGAGTTTGGTTTTGAAAGAGTCGAAACAGCTCGGGTTGCGCTTTATCGTGCCCTGCAGAGGCTTCGAAAGGTGCTGGGTTCTTGCCGGACTCTCGCCTGAGGGAAGTTGGAGGTCTGGGAGGCTGTAGAAGCCGAAAAAGCGTAGAGCCTGTTGTACGTTTCGTTTCGAACTTGCGTGAGCGGACCGTCAGCTTTTTCGACTTGCAGACTTGAGAAGTGGAACGTAAAAGGGACGAAACGCAGGAGCAAAGCGCGGAAAGCTTATACGCCGAATTTAAGCGCAGGATCCGTGCGGGTGAGAAGATCTCCTTCGATTCTTGGTGCAGGCGCCACCCTTCTTTTGAAACCGCCCTTCGTTTGCTGCGGGACTCGGAGGAAGTGGGAGCCGTCCCTCAGGAGGAACCGCGCTTTTCAGAGGAAGTGAAGCGGGCCCTCACTTCGGATCTGCCCGAAGACGAAATCGACTCGGTGCCCGCCGCGCTGACCGGCAAGAAGTTCTTCGACACTTTGCAGGGGCGGCGGTTTGTGGTTCGAAGAATCATAGCTGCGAGTTCTTTGAGCGTGATTTTCGAGGTGTATGAAGAAGCCCTTGACAGGGTCCTTGCGCTCAAAGTTTTGGTGCCGGAGAGGAACTCCGGAGACTCAACCGATTCGGGTGGAAACGGGCCCAGCCGCAGAGACAGGTTTCTGAGGGAAGCACAGGTAATGGCCAAGCTCCATGTCCCGGGTGTGCTGCCTGTTCTTTCCTTGGATACGGATCGCGAAGGGCGGCTCTTTTTTACCATGCCGTTGCTCGAAGGGGAAAGCCTGGGAACGGTCTTTCAACTTGCGCGGGAGGGAAAAAGGGGATGGAATTTTTCCCGCGTCCTGTGGATTTTTGTACGCCTCTGTCGCGTGCTCGCACAGGTTCACAACAAAGGGATTATCCACAGGGATCTGAAACCCTCAAACGTCATGGTCGGGCTTTCGGATGAAGTCTTTGTTTTGGACTGGGGGTTGGCCCGAAACGTGGGGGTGGGGAAAGAACCGGCGGCCGCTGAGCGGCTCGAAGTGGAAAAAGGTGATGGGGTCGGCCGAAGCAGCGGAATTTCACCCACCCCTACTTTGACCGGCACGGTGATCGGTACTCCTCCCTACCTGTCCCCTGAGCAAGCGGCGGCCAGGTCCGAGTGGACCGATCAGCGATCCGATGTCTACAGTGTCGGGGCGATGCTCTACGAGCTGCTTGCGGGGTTCCCGCCTTATATGCCGCCGGGTTGTGAGACGGATCTTGAAACTTTGCTGGGCCGGATCGTAGACGGCCCCCCGGCTTCTCTGCGTGACCTCGATCCGAAGCCTCCTGAAGAGCTGATAGCGATCTGCGAGAAGGCCATGGCGCGCCGGAAAGCGGACCGCTACCCCAGTATGAGCTCCATGGCCGATGACTTGGAGGCTTACTTGAAAGGCCGGGTTGTTAAGGCTTACCGATCAGGCGTTCTTGCAGAATTGGGCAAATGGGTAGTAAGGAACAGAGCGCTTGCATTCTCTTTTGCGGCTCTTGTGTTGCTCGCCGTGGGCTCGACCCTTTTTGGGTTCCATGCAGCCAAGAAGGCCGATACGCTTTCGCGGACCTTGGCTTCCACGCAGACGGAGCTGGAAGAAAGGAGTAAAGCTTTCCGCAGCGCGCTTGGAGAAAAACGCAGGATTTTGCAGCGGTTTGCGGATCACGGCCTATTGCGGGATTTGAAAAAAGTATTTGAAGATGAGGGGTTTGCTGCTTTTGCGGTACACCGGAGGCTTGAAGATTGGATTGAAAAGGCTCAGGGGCTCATCGGCCGGCTGCCCGAACACCGTAAGATCTTGGAGGAACTGCGGAAACGGGGAAGAGTCGAGCCCGTGGTGAGGCTTGAGCAATGTCCTTCATACCATCCCTACAAATCGGAAATAGAGAACATCTTGAAAAACCGGGCCGTGATCGGCGCGAATCTGCCGTTTCTCGATCCGAATCGGTGGAAAAGCAATATCTTCGGTGCCCGGCCGAACAAGGAATTGTTGAGGATCCGGCGCCTTACCTATGAGCGGAAACTGGATGAAGACAGGAACCGTCTTGGAGCCATACATGAGGAAATAAGCCGCTTCAAGCATGCGGTTTTCGCCTCACCGGAGGACCAGCATTATTATGAGGCGGAAGCCAGGTTCGTCGCGGAGCTCCAGATCTTTCAGTCCGAATGGCCTGTGAAAGGGATCTACCCCAGGGTTCTTGCGTTCTACAAGCGGCTTCAGAAGGCATTCAGCAATGCGCGATTCTCATGGGCTCAGGCGGTAGCTGAAATCAAGGACCGGAAGAGAAACCCCTGGTACGACGGATTTTATCTTAGACCCAATTACCTCCTTCTGCCCCTGGGGCCGAACCCCAGGACCGGTCTTTGGGAATTCGCACACCTTCCGAGCGGTGAGGTACCTGAAAGAACGGCTGCGGGGGACTACAAGATCACGGACGAAAGCTGCATCATTTTCGTCTTGATCCCGAGCTTTCCGTTGGATTCGACAGGCAGTCTGCGTCATAGGAGGGCGAAGCGGGCGCCTTTTCTGCTCTCAAAATATGAACTGACGAAAGGGCAGTGGTTGCGATTGGGCGGCAAGGAAACGTGCTTCTTCGGTGTGGGGGTGAAAGCGGGCGATGAACAAATAGGACTCTGCCATCCATTTGAAGGGGCATCGATGAAGGAGATCATGTGCGTGCTGAGGAAGGCGGGAATGACCGTTCCACGGATGCTTGCATGGGATTGGGCGTTCTTGGCTGGCAGAAGGCCGGAAGATATCTTTGATGCTCCGGAAAAAACGCTTGCGGGCCGGGCGAACCTGAGGGATCGCAGTTGCAAGCCATTTGGGAACCTGGGCTTTAAGGATTGTGAGGAATGGCTGGACGACGGCCATGCGTTTCTTGCTCCGGTCGGGAGTTACGAGCCGAACCCTTTCGGGCTTTACGACATGGTCGGGAATGTCTGGGAAGTATGCTCCGGAGTAAAGCCGCCGACGGAGTACATTCCGAATCAGAGGCGCGAAGACTTTGCGTACTGCTCTTACATTCTTTCAGCGATTGCAGTCAGAGGCGGGTCTTTTCTTGACAAAGCTGAGGCGGCGGACCTAAGAAAAAAGCGCCTTATTCCTCGTTGTCTTCAGGCCGGGGCGATCGGGGTCCGCGCCATGATGAAATAACAGAATCGGCCTTGCTCGATACTCTTAGTCGTGCCGGCGCGCCCCGATAGTGCCTCATGCAGAAATCACTTTCCCGTTCCTGCAATTCGCCCCGGCAAGCTATAGGGCCCATAAGTGCGTCGTCCAATAAATACGGGAGCGGATGGCGGAGAGATTTTGGTGCGAGGCAAGGAG
>CAZGYL010000295.1:0-6533 GCA_964529985.1 uncultured Planctomycetia bacterium
ATCTGCCTCACAACCTATTTTTCGGAGAACAGCCTCTGCGACTTTCTGATTGACTATGTTGTCCTCAACAAGCAGGACTCGGGGCTTGGAGCTTTCTGCTGCGTCTGCAAAAGGCGAAAGGGTTTTAGGTTTCTCCCTCTCGTCCGGAGGCCGGGGAGTCTTCTCCAGGGCGGCGGCGAGGGCGCGGAAGAGCTGCGATTTTTTAACCGGCTTCGTGAGGCAGTCTGCAAACCCTATCTCCCGAGCACGCGCTTTCGTCAATTGAGAGTGGAAGGTGAGCATTATTAGAGTGGTATCTTTCAACTCCGGGTCCGATTTAATTCTGCTACCCAGACCTTCACCGTCCATTCCAGGCATCATGTGATCGATAATCGCAACAGAGAAGGGGTCTCCGGCCCGCTTGGCTTCACGGAGAAGCCTCAGGGCCTCTTCCGCGCTCGAGCAGGTCCGGTTGCGGCAACCCCAAGAGTCGAGGTACGCCGCACATACTTTTCTGTTTGTGGCGTTGTCATCTACCACCAAGACCCGGGCATTGCACGTTCGCATTATCGGTTCGGGGACACCGCGTCTTTTTTCCAGCACAACAGTGAACCGGAACGTCGAACCTCCACCTTCTGCGCTTTCCACTCCTATTTCGCCGCCCATTAACTCTACGAGTTGTTTCGAAATCGCCAAGCCCAGCCCGGTTCCGCCGTACTTTCGCGTGGTGGAAGCATCTGCCTGGGAGAAGGCATCGAAAATGTGGTTCATGTACTCCCTCGGTATGCCGATGCCCGTATCCCGCACAGTGAAACGAATCGTGGCTTCTTTTTCGTTTTCCTTCTCCAGGGAGACTTCGAGAAAAACTTCGCCGTCTTCAGTGAACTTTATGGCGTTTCCCAGGAGGTTAATGAGAATTTGGCGCAGCCTGCCGGGATCTCCACGGACATATCTCGGCACAGAGGCACCGACGGAACAAACGAACTCGAGCCCCTTCCGGTGGGCTCTCTCTGCGAGCAAGTCCCCGACCTGCTCTACCAAGGCCTGGAGGTCGAACTCAAGGGACTCAAGCTCGAGCTTGCCGGCATCGACTTTCGAGAAATCCAGAATATCGTTGATGATCTGTAGAAGCGACTCGGCGCTCGCCTGAACCATTTCAGCGTATTGCCTTTGCTCCTCGGTGAGCTCGGTATCGAGAAGGAGGCGATTCATTCCCAGAATGCCGTTCATGGGCGTTCTGATCTCGTGGCTCATGTTCGCGAGGAATGCGCTCTTGGCCGAGTTGGCGGCAACAAGCTCCTTGGTACGCTCCTGGACTTTTTTCTCAAGGGTGGCGTAGGCTCGGTGAAGTTTCTCGGCCAGGGCGTTGAAAGACGAAGCCAGAAGGCCGATTTCGTCGGAATCGTCGATCTCGATCGGCTCCACAGGAGCATCGTCCGGCTTCTCCACGGCGCGGCTGAAGTGCCGGGCTATGTTTATGAGACGGTTTGAGACGATGCCTCTGAAAGTGAAAAGTATGGCCAGGAAAAATCCGGCTATGCCCAAGAGCATGAACAGAACCTGTCTTGCGGCCTTCGAAACGAGGGCCGCCCTGACGCTCTCAAGCGGAATCGCCACCATATCGAGGGCGACTACTTCTCCGAGGGGACGGTGAAATCCCGCCCTATCCCCGTATCTTTCGATCAGAGCCGCCGGGGCATCCTTCGGATCGCCGTGGCAACGCAGGCAGCTCTTTTTCATCCTCCTCGCACTGAAGTAAGCAAGGTGGGGGCGTCCGTTGAGGGAGATTTCTCCGCTCCACGTTTTGAGATGCGGATTACGGTTGAAATACTCAATGATCTTAAGTTCTTCGGGACCGGCCTTGTTGAGAGGATTTCTAGGGTTTGCGGAGGAGAACTTTATGATATAGTCGGGGAACTTCTTCCTGACCTCCTCGAAGATATTGCGGGCTACGAAGGAAGTCGACATGACCTCAGGGATGAAGGTTTCCTCCCCGAGGTGTTCCCGTATTATCGGGCGCACTTTTTCAGCCACGTACTTACGGATGGCCAGGTCGAACTCGAGTGCGAGTCGGGCTTTGCGGCTTATCAGCTCTTTTGCGGTCGCAGCTGAAAAGGACCATGTCTGGTAAACGGCGAAGACCGAGAAAACGACGGCGAAGATGCCGAAGACCGCGGCGAATTTTGTACTGAGGCTTTTCATGGGCTCATTCGTTTTGAAACCGGCGCGCAGGACACGAACCCCTTCTGGAACCTCTGCATGCGGCGGTCGCCCGCAGCGATTTTCATGATCACCCCGGTCCCCTGAGAAGCAATTCCAAGTTTCCCGAACGGCGGGCGCCCGACGGGTTGCTCGTGTTTAGTCTTTGCAAACCTCTGTTTTTTAATAGTTGCTGACCATGATATCGGTGGGGCTGCTCCCGGGCCTTTACTTGACTTGACCCGGAACTGCGGCGTGATAGAAGGCCGCGGCCGGCGGGGCAATCGGAAACGTTTGGCTCCTACGCCTTGCAGGCGCGCGACGGGTAGACGCCGGTAATGAAACAAGAGGTTGCCGGAAGTGGTACCCGTCGCTTTGAGGTTTCTTCGTAAGAAAGGGTAAGGTGGAGCACCGCCGTCCGTCGCGGGTGTATTTGCCGGGGGATACGGATCGCAGCAGACGTTACCGGAACCTAAGCGCGGGAAAGCAAATAAGGCAGCTGGGAGCCGCGTCGCATTGTGATACACCGATAAATAGGTGAAACCGCTGAGAGAGAACGCAATGTGTTGGTGGTGAGGCATTTTATCGGAATTCGATGCGCTTCTTCGGTGTACATGGAGAGTGCCGGTTACGCCTAAAAAATTGGTTTTTTGCAGAAAAAGTGCGAATTTGTGTTGCATTTAGGCGTCAAATGGTGTATGTATTTTGCATGGCGTAAAATACAAAACACCGCAAAGGAAGTGAAGAGACACAGGAGGTGAAACAATGCGCCGAGCGGTATGCTTTGCAACTGCGGTTTTCCTTGCTGCATGCCTGAACGCTGAACCCGTCGCTCTAGATACGCAAGATATTTCGCTGCTGAGGCGAGACGTTGAGCTGCTGGTTAAAGACTACACTCACGTCCTTGACCGAATGAACCTCCGTCTGGCGTACCTGGAAGAAAAGGTTGCTGAGCTTGAAGCAGAACAAAACAGTTTGAAGCAGGAGTTCTGCGCCTTGCAGGCAGAGGATTATGAACCGGTCGGGGGAGAGCTTGTGGAGGCCGAGCAGGATTCTGCTGACACTGTGCATAGTCTCGCTGGACTTATTGCAGAGCTGAAGGTTCAGGGGCAGGCGATATTGAAGCGTTTGGAAGAGCTCATGGAAAAAGCGCAAAAGCAGGCCGGCTCACAGGAGACGCAAGTTGCAGAAGAGCAATACGAAGAGACTCGGGAAGCTTTTGAGGGAGCCGGTGTTGTTGAAAGCAGCGGTGAAGAAGGTCAGGGGCAAGTGCAGCAGGAGACCGGAGAAAATCCTTGTGAGAGCGAACTTACAGAGAGCGGGAACGTGAGTGAGAGCACCGGCGAAGCTCAGGAATCAGACGCACCCCGGTACGAATCTTCGTGGTGGGAGTCTGAGGAGAGTATGGAGGAAGGGGAAGAAGCGCCTTGCGCCGAAGCGAACGAGGAGGAAAACTACTACGATTACCAGAGTGCTGCGGAGGAAGAGTGGGAGTACGAAGGCACAGGTGATAGGGAAGAAGCTGAACCTTCGGAAGAGTGGCAGGAGCAGTCTGGGGAAGAAGATTATTATCAGTACGACGCACCCGAAGCCTGGTACGGGGAAGAGCAGGACACAACGCAGAGCGGGTTGAGCCCCAGCGACGAGCGGGCCGAGTACGACGGGCAGGCCGAGTACGACGAGTCGTGGGAAAGCGAGACGCCTTCCCACGAGCCCGATTTTGAGGGCGTGGATCAGGAAACCTATGACGAAGAGTACTGGGAGGAAGAAGACTCGGAATCCCAGAACTGGGAGAGCGGAAGTTGCGAGGGAGAAGAGCGGTACGAAAGTGAGTATATGGACCGGAACTCTGAGGAACCTCAAGCGCCGCAACCCGAGGAGACTCAACAGGAAGAGTCCGGCTGTTCCGACCAGGCTCCCGAAGGGCCCTGCATGGACCCGCTCTCTGTCAGTCCCCCGCCTTTGGCTATGCCGGTTGCGCGCTGAAGGAGTTCAAGCTCAACCCTAAAGAGCTTGCTGCGCCCCTTGCAGATCGCTGCAAGGGGCGCTTCGCATCTCCGAGAAAGCCCTGGGTTTCTACTGCCCCTGAATGTGCTTCTCTATGAAGTCGATAGCACCGCCTACTGTCTTTACTTGCAGGGCCTCCTCTTCGTCCATTTCAATATCGAATTCTTCCTCAAATGCCGCTACAAGCTCGATACTCTTTACTGAGCTCGCCCCCAGGTCGTTCACAAAGTGAGCCTCTTCGGTGATTCTTGCCGGATCAACCTTCAGAACCCGGGCCACCACTTCCTTCACACGTCTTGCAACCTCTTCACGCATGAACTCCTCCTCCGTTCAAAAAAGCTTCGCCTCTTTGCGGCGGTTCCCTACACCTTAAGCAGTGAGTTGGGATCGAGATTGTTTTTCTCGATCTCCTTGAAGTAATTGACTGTGCCGACTTTGAGCTCGACTGTAGCCGCATCATCGCAAACGATGATTCCGTGGCGGTGAAGCTGGAGGCAGGAGACCGTGCACATGTGGTTTACACCGCCTTCGATAGCCTGCTGGAGTGCGCGGGCTTTGTTATGACCGCTTGCAAGGATCATGACCTGGTGCGAATCCATAATCGTGCCCACGCCCACCGTGAGCGCCAAGCGCGGAACCTTGGAGATATCATTGTCGAAGAAGCGCGAATTCGCGATGATCGTATCCTGAGTCAGAGTCTTTATGCGCGTGCGGCTTGAGAGGGATGAGCCGGGTTCGTTGAAAGCGATATGGCCGTCCGGGCCTATTCCTCCCACGAAAAGGTAGACTCCTCCGTAGCTTTTGATCTTCTCCTCGTAACGCTCGCATTCCTTCTCGAGGTCCTGCGCCATTCCGTCCAGAATGTTTACGTTTTCGGGCGGAATGTCGATATGGTTGAAAAGGTTGTTCCACATGAACGACCAGTAGCTCTGGGGATGATCCCGGGGAAGCCCTACGTATTCGTCCATGTTGAACGTGACCACATGTTTGAAACTGATAACGCCCTCGCGGTTCAACCGGATCAACTCCCGGTACATTCCCAAAGGCGTTGAGCCCGTAGGAAGGCCGAGAACAAACGGCCGATCCGCAGTAGGTGCGAACTTCAAGATGCGCCGCGCTACGTAAGCAGCGGCCCATGCGCTCATGGCTTCGTAATTAGGTTGAATAATGATTCGCATACCCGCTCCTCTCTTCCAGCAAGTGCCCGCCCGGCGGTCCGGAACGATCGCTCCGCCGGTTCCGTGTTAAGAACCTTCGGAGAGGCGCTCACGGAAACGCCTCACCCGATCCTCCAATTGCTCCAGTTCCTCGTTGAGTTCTCGAACGAAGCTGTTGGTTTCGAAGCGGCCGCGGACGGCTTCAAAATCCGCAGCCGCCTGTTCCTCCCCGCCGCTGAGTCCGTAGCCTGTGCGCGTGGAGGGATCAAATTCCTTTTCAGCGTCCGCAAGAACCAGCCGAATGTATTTACCTTTGCTCGCTGAATAGCGTTTTGCAATCTCGGCCGCCCCTTCACCGTCCAATTTCTCAGGCTCCACCCCGAGCTCAGGTCCCAGCGCACTTCGCACCCAAGCCCACTCGTCCTTCTCATACGATTCTTGAATCCGCGCCACAGCTTCGTTGAAAGCCCGTACCGAGTCGATTTCCCCGCTCTCGATCCTTTGGAGAAACGCAGATAGGCGCTGCGCGGAAACCAGAAGGCCGCCTACGTCCTCCCACGGCCCTTCTCCCTGAGCTTCGGGATCGCAGGCAAGAGCTTCTTCGAAAGTGTGGCCCTCACGCTGTGCGGCTTCAAGGCGCAGGAAGAGCTTCTCGAGGAGGTAAAGCTCGATTCCGAGCTTGTAGTAACGCTCTCCGGTTCGAAGCAACGGCCGTGCGATAAGGACGCCTCTCACTGAGACCTGCTCAACATCGCGCGCAGTGCTTTGCCTGATTTCCGCAAGCCGATCCCGCCCCCTGCGCATGAGCCCTACGGTGTAGGGACTGAGCACCGGGAAGGAAACAGCGTCACGTTTCACCGTGGCGGAACGCCTGTCGCGGGCCGGCCATTTGGCCCCGTCGCGCAACACACCCACAGTGAGAAGATTCAACCCTGGTACCAGTGTGGCCCTGCCGTCGGGCTGAGCTTCAATGTGACTGAAAGGAAACTCCGTCGTATCAAAAGTCCCGCTGTGCTTGCCCATAACTACGGAGAAAGGCCCGACCGCACAGGGCCACATCAGATACGCGAAACTCCCCGTCTTTGTACCTCTGAGGAGTTTCCCCTCGTGCACGGGGCCCAGTTTGTATCTGTGATTTGACTGATTGGTGCCGCTTCCTGCGTTGTAGAAACTGAAAAGCCCTGCGATAAG
>CAZGYL010000296.1:0-6529 GCA_964529985.1 uncultured Planctomycetia bacterium
CTTCGATCAACTCGGAAGCGGTCCGACGCCAGTCGGCCTTGACTCGGGCTGATATTTCCCCCGGCTTGCCTGTGAAGAGCTCCCTGAGGTAGCGCTTGAGGTCATAACCTCTGCGTTTTTTGAACTGAAGAAAGAAATCAGGAGCCCAATTCGTGTTGTACTCGTACGAATCGTGATAGAAGGCCCGCGGAAACTTCCCGCTGTACGAGGCGAAAGCCTGCTCGAACCTTTCAAGATGGCGTTTTATTGCAGGCGTATAGAGGAGGTTGAGCATGTACCCTTCTCCCCCCGGAGCAGCGCGCTTAACCCTGCGCCCCGAAGATTCCTCCCACACCTCGTAAAGTTCCCACACCCCGGAGGGGACCTTCCAAACCAAAGCACCTGCAGAAGCTCTTTCGGTCAGATCCAGAAACTCCCCTTTTGCGCCGTAGGCGACAAGAGCTTGCAGCCCTGGGTGTAGGGGTCGTTGAAGAAGCGTTGGACCTTTTATTCTCACAACTTCGAACTTGACGGCTTGGTTTCCGAGTTGCTTTGTAATCCAAGGCCCGCCGTAGCACCACCCGGTGCCCAAAGTCATATCAACCTGCAAGCCCAGTCTGTCGGCCTGTTCGATTGCAAAGCGAAGGAGTCGGAGCCACTTATCACTCAGATAGCGCACGTAGCGCTTTTCGTACCCCTGCGCGCCGTAGATAGGAATAACGTGAAGGCCGCCCAGTCCGGCTTCTTTGTAACGCTCAAGCTCCCGCCGCAGGTTGGCGGGATCAACCGCGCTTCCCATCCACCACCAATAGGCCCACGGCTTGCAGGTTGCGGTGATCGGCGGCCAGAGCCCCTTCTCGTCACATACCTGTGCTGCGCGGGTGCAAAGGCAAATTCCGACTGCAGCAGACAAGAAAAGCACTGCTCCGTACTTCCGTGAGGCGGCGCGCATTGCATGAACCTCCCTGCTTTCTCTTCGGCCCAGCGGTGCCATTGTAACAACACTCTCTCCGCATCGGGCAACAGTCTTGCCTTCTTTTCAGAATTCCGCCATACTGTTGTCGCGGATGAGAACCCGGTGGGGCCATACGGAGAAGTCGACATGCTGCCTATGGATATAATGGATGAAAATCAACTAGACGAGGTGCTTTCCCGGCCGGGTCCCGGCTTAAGGTGGGATCTTGAAAAGATCGGCGGCGATTTCCTTGTACTGGGCGCAGGCGGGAAAACAGGTCCGAGCTTGTGCCGGATGCTTAAGAGAGCCGCTCCGGATCGAAGGGTCACGGCGGTCTCGCGGTTCAGCAATCCGGAGGCCGTCGCAAAACTGGAACAGGCAGGTGTGGAAGTCAGAAGAGGAGATCTTTTCGACCGCGATTTTCTCGCTTCGCTGCCTGATTGTGCAAACGTGGTTTTTATGGCCGGCCAGAAATTCGGTACCACCGGCAAAGAACCCGAGACTTGGGCCGAGAACGTCTACTTGCCTGCCCTTGCCGCAGAAAGATTCCGCCGTTCCCGGTTTGTGGTTTTTTCAACCGGAAATGTTTATCCCTTCTGGCCTGCGGAAGGGCCGGGGCCAAATGAAGAAGATCCCCCGGATCCTGTGGGTGAGTACGCGCAGAGCTGCCTCGGCCGCGAGCGGATATTCCAGTATTTTTCCGAGAGATTCGGAACCCCCGTTCTGCTCTTCCGGCTGAACTACGCATGTGAGCTGCGTTACGGCGTGCTTGTCGACATAGCCCAAAAGGTGCGTGCCGGAGAGCCGGTGGACCTTTCGATGGGCCGAGTGAACGTGATTTGGCAAGGGACAGCGGTTGAAATGGCTCTGCGGTCCTTTGCGCTCGCCCGCTCTCCGGCCGCGATACTCAACTGCGCAGGTCCTGCCTATTCGGTGCGTTCTCTGGCTGAACGCTTCGGCCGTCTTTTCGGCGTTCGGGTCTTCTTCAAAGGCTCCGAGGCACCGACAGCGCTTTTGAGCGACGGCCGTAAGGCCATGCGGGTTTTCGGTACCGGGCCCGTGGACATAGAGGTCCTCTGCGGCTGGATCGCCAGGTGGATCGATCGGGGAGGCGTTGTATGGGGGAAGCCCACGCACTTTGAGGTGCGCAACGGAAAGTTCTGAAAGGCTCCGCCCGCGCGCGAGGAAAAGCTCAAATGGAAGAGGAGAGCCTGAGGAAGCAGCTTGCCCGCGGAGGGGTGATTCCGGCTCACCCCCTGGCGCTCAACTCCCGCAGGCGGCTCGATGAGAAGCGCCAAGTCGCGCTTACCCGCTACTACCTTGATGCGGGGGTCTGTGCGGTAGCTGTCGGGGTTCATACGACTCAGTTTGAGATACGAAAACCCGGGGTGGATCTGCTTGAGCCGGTTCTATCTCTCGCAGCAGAGACTGCGCGTGAATGGGCGGACCGACTGGTCGTTCTTATCGCGGGCCTCTGCGGCGATACGAGACAAGCCTGCCGCGAAGCGGCTTTGGCCCGCAGCAAAGGATATCACGTGGGGCTTTTGGCACTGAGGGCCGGAGGGAACGCTACGGTTCCCGAACTTATAGAACACGCAAAAACCGTGGCGCGGGAAATCCCGCTTATGGGCTTTTATCTGCAGGAGAAAGTCGGCGGCCGGGTCCTTCCCTATAGGTTCTGGCGCGAGTTCTTCGAGATCCCTGAAGTTGTAGGGGTCAAGGTCGCTCCTTTTGACAGGTACCGCACGCTTGATGTGTTAAGAGCGCTTTCTGATTCGGCGCGCGGTGATATCGCGCTTTACACAGGAAACGACGACAGCATAGTTGCGGATCTGCTTACACCTTTTCCCTTCAGGACGCCTGAGGGCAAATGCCTCCGCTTTGCAGGAGGCCTTTTGGGGCAGTGGGCCGTGTGGACGCGCCGCGCCGTCGAAGTCGTTGATAGGATCAAAAGCAAAAGCGGCACTGCAGCGGAGTTGCTCTCACTCGGCGCCGCATTGACCGACGCTAATGCAGCCATCTTCGATGCCAAGGGAAATTTCGCGGGTTGTATTCCGGGGATCCACGAAGTCCTGCGGCGCCAGGGGCTTCTCCAGGGACGCTGGTGTATTGATCCGACTCTGGACCTTTCACCGGGCCAAATGGAGGAGATCGATCGTATTTTCAACGCTTACCCGTATCTCCGTGACGATGAATTCGTTCAGGCGAACCTCTCCCGCTGGCTGGATTAGGCCCAAACCCCACCTACACCTAACGCTTGTAAAGATCGTTTCCCTTATCGTCAATGACTATGAAAGCGGGAAGCCCCTGGACCTCAAGGCGCCTGACCGCTTCCATGCCGAGGTCCTCAAAGTCGACAACCTCTTGAGAACGAACGTGTTCTTTCGCAACCAGCGCGGCCGCTCCTCCAATCGTTCCCAGGTAAAACCCGCCCCAGCGCTTGCACGCTTGGACCAGTTCCTCCCCTCTGTTCCCTTTGCCCAGCGTAACCAGAGATCCTCCGTGTTCCATGAATTCGACCGCGTACTTGTCCATGCGCTGCGAAGTCGTGGGGCCGAAGCTTCCGGAGGGCATGCCCTGAGGTGTCTTCGCAGGCCCGGCGTAGTAAATCGGATAGCGTTTGAAATATTCAGGAAGCGGCTTTCCCTCATGCAACAGCTTCCTTATCCGGGCGTGAGCCGCATCGCGCGCAACGATCAACGGACCGGTTATTTTGACAAGAGTGCCCACAGGGTGTTTGCCCAGCACCGCCCGTACCTCCTCCATGGACTTCCCGGTATCCAGCGGAACGCCCACCGCTTCAGGGAATGTCTCCAGATCGGCTGCAAAACGCTCGGGATTCTTATCCAGGCGCTCCAAGAAAACCCCCCGCTCCGTTATACGACCCAAGATGTTGCGGTCCGCACTGCAGCTTACACCGATTCCCACAGGAAGCGACGCTGCATGCCGTGGAAGCCGAATCACCCTGACGCTCATAGCAAAATACCTGCCGCCGTATTGAGCCCCGAAAGGAAGGCTGCGGCTGCGCTCAAGGAGCCGCTTCTCAAGAGCGCGGTCCCGGAAAGCACGTCCCTCCCGCGATCCTTCTCCAGGCAAGCCGTCCAGGTAGCCGGCTGTGGCAAGCTTTACAACCTTGAGATTCCACTCAGGCGAGGTGCCGCCAATCACAACGGCAAGGTGGTAAGGCGGGCAGCCTGCCGTACCGAGCAAAGCTATTTTTTCCGTGAGGTAGTTCTCAAGCACTCCGGGCTCGAGAATCGCTTTTGTCGCTTGGAAGAACAAAGTTTTGTTGGCTGAACCGCCTCCCTTGGCTATAAAGAGGAAATCGTAGGACTCCCCCTCCTTTGAGTAAATGTCGATTTGCGCGGGCAGATTCGTGCCGGTGTTTATCTCCTTGTACATGTCAAGAGGAGCAAGTTGGGAATACCTGAGGTTAAGATCGCGCCATGTACGTGCGATTCCCTCCTCAAGGTGCTTCGGGTCTTTTCCATCCGTAAGCACCCGGTGCCCCTTGAAGGCAACCACGGTTGCAGTGCCTGTATCCTGGCATGACGGCAGAAGGCACTCGGAAGATATCACTGCGTTTCGCAGAAGCACCGCCGCAACGAACTTATCGTTCTCAGAGGCCTGAGGATCTTCCAAGATAGCCCTCCACCCCTCAAGGTGGTGAGTTCTGAAGAAGAAAGAAACGTCAGCGAACGCTTCCCGCGCAAGCAGCTCCAGAGCTTCGCCCTCAACCACTAAGTAAGACTGACCCTGCAGGACCTCTTTTCTCACGTATCTGTCCGTAAGACAGCGGTAATCCTTCTTATCTTCGCCCAGTTCAAACACAGCGCCTTCCTCCTGAACGAAAGAAAAACTCCTTCAACACACTCCGTCGGACGGGCTCTATTTTACGTGCCCGAAAGGGTTCTGTCTCGCAGCCGACGGCGGGCGTGCTGGGAATGCCGAACTCCCGGCTCTATGGAAGCTTTCTGCGCTCGGTTATCATGTTTACAGGCACTTGTTAAGTAGAGAAAACCCGCTTTACAGGTCCGGAAAATGAATCTGTTGGTCTTCGCCTCTTTGTCATTCGCCGGAAAGTGCGTTCTGTGCGGCCCGGCCCTTCTTTTCGGCCGCGTTCTTTATAACGGCGAAAGGCCTCCCCCCTACGGGAGGACTACGGTTACTTTGGATACCTTAGCGCGGTCTGGGGCCTCCAAAAGGGACGGGCGATTTGCTCTAACCGCGGTACCGCCGGGTGATCGCGCGCTTCTTGTAAACAGCCGCTATGGGCCGCCCTTTTATATGCCCGATTTGCGTCTTCGCCCCGGAGAAAAGCGCGGGCTTCTGCTGAATCTCGCCCCGATATACTACAGCCGCTACGGGCCGGCCTCTTATGCGGGCGGAGACTTCGAGCAATCGTTCTGCGCGCGGGGCAACCACCTTCTGAAAGCAGCTTACGTCGGTGCCGGAAGCAGGGAGACCAGGCGCGGTCCTTTCGACCGCGTATCGATCCGCTACGGCCGGCCGGGCGGACCTCAAATCGGTCCTGTGCGCCGAGTGGAAGGCAGATCCGATATCGTTATGACGCTAAGCGCGTGGTGCGCCGGTGAAGTGCCTCTTTTCCCTGGGGAAAGGTACTTCCTCTCGATCGATACGCCCGAAGGTGCAGGGGTTTACTACCAGAAGTTCGACGCGCTTCCCGGCGAGAGCCTATGGCAGGGAGGCAAACCTTTCCCCGGTGATCTGCGCGGGCTCATTTGCGCGGATCCTCCTGATCTCCTTACCGTCTATCAGGTTAAAGGGACTCCTGTCGTCGGTGAAACGCGCAAGAGTTGGGCACAGACCTTCACAGCTTGGGGAGAATGCATTGTCGGAGCGGAATTCATGGCAAGCTCGGGTGACTGTCCCGATCTGAGGTACCAACTTGAAATACATGCCGGAGGGCCGTGCGGCCGAAGGATCGGCCCTCCGAAAATCATAGCCGCGCAAAACAGCAAGGTGACAACCGTCGTGTGGAGGCGCGGCGAGATGCCCGTTGAGCCGGGTGCAACGTATTGCCTCGTAATATGCAAACCGGCCGGACAACCTTTTTGGCTTTGGAGATCTCCGTGGACCGCCTATCAAAAAGGCCGGCTTTACTTCCTTGAGGACGGCCTCTGGCGTTGCATTGAAGGATCGCTGCGAGGCGCCGTCTACGCGTTCGGCCGGCTTCCCGATATAAGCTTTACTTCCAAGAAAATCGAACGCACGGAAAGCGGTGTACACTTGAGCTGGGAAACGGATGTTCCGGCCATGGCACGTGTAAAGTACGGCCGGGGTAAAAAGCTGAATCACGTTGCGTTCGTTGATATCTCGCTTAAGAAAAAGCGTGCCGTAACACTAAGGCTCAGGCCCGAAAGCAAACACTGGTCCTTCAGGGTCGAAGCTCACGCTTTTTATCACTCGTTGAGTAGCTGGGAGGTTAACCGTTTCCAGGTTTTCAAGAAGCCCGCACGCTGAGCGGAGCTACCGCCGCCCCTTGCCGGGCCGCGGATTTTCTCTTGCGGGGGCTCTTTCCAAGGCTTCAAGACGCTTTTCCGCTTTCTTGATCACCTGTTGTATTCTATCCGG